>CAZSZG010000036.1:5439-16273 GCA_964610805.1 uncultured Oscillospiraceae bacterium | reverse complement strand
GGAGTGATTGAACATGGGGAAAGTAATTTTAAAAACAGATAAGTTGTGCAAGAGTTTTAGGAGTGGAACACAGGAACAAGAGGTTTTAAAGGATTTGAGTATTGAAATTTATGAAAGTGATTTTACCGTTATCATGGGTTCATCGGGTGCTGGAAAATCCACAATGCTTTACGCTTTATCAGGAATGGATACACCGACAAGTGGAAGTATTCGTTTTTTTGATACAGAAATCTCTAGCTTGAACAACGATAAGCTAGCTGTGTTCCGTAGAAAAAACTGTGGTTTTGTGTTTCAACAGATGTTCTTGTTGGATAATATGAGCATATTAGACAATATTCTTGTAAGTGGACTGCTGATAGATAAAGACAAAAAGCCAATTATTACTTATGCTAAGGAATTGCTAACAAAGGTTGGCTTAACAGAAACGATTTGGAGGAAGTTTCCGAATCAGCTTTCTGGTGGTGAAAATCAACGTGCAGCGATTGTTAGAGCGTTGATAAATAAACCAAGAGTAGTTTTTGCAGATGAACCAACTGGTTCTTTAAATTCAGCGGCTGGAAAATCAGTGCTGAACGTTTTAACTGATGTAAATAACAGTGGTCAAAGTATTATTATGGTAACACATGATATGAATTCTGCTAGAAGGGGAAATAGGATTTTATATATAAAAGATGGTGTTATCGGTGGAGAATGTGATTTGGGTAAGTATGTGAGTGGTGACAAAAAGCGTCATGAAAAACTTCAAGATTTCCTTACTGAAATGGGGTGGTAGGGTGAAGAAATTGTTAATGCTCGCTCTTGCGAATATACGAAAAACAAAATCAGCCTCTATTACTCTAGTGGTGATGTTTATTATTGCGTCATCTTTGATGAATATTGGACTTTTGGTTGTTATCAATTACGGAAACTTTTTCAACACGCTAAAGGATGAACTTTCGCCAACAGATGTTTACTATATGATGCCTGAAGCACTTTATACTGATGAGGTGGATTCTTATATAGATGAAAATGAGCATATTGAGAAAGTTCAAAAGAATGATGTGATGTGGCTTGGTGCAGATATTTTATCTAAGGGAAAGGAACAGCCATATACTATTCTCTTCAGCAATATGGACGAAGAAAGAGAAGTTTCTAAGTGGAAATATGTTGGTGAGCATTTGCCAGCAGAAGAAATGTCTGTTTATATTCCAGATGTTTTTAAGGCAGTTAGTGGGTATCAGCTAAACGATAAAATTGACCTTAAATATACTGAAGAAGACACAGAGGAAGAAAAAACTTTATCGTTTACAGTGAGGGGTTATACGGAGGATATCTTTTTTAGTTCTACTGATACAGGCTGTATGGGCTTTTATCTGACAGATGAAACTTATAATAAGGTGGAAGATATTTTAAGTAACCCTAAATATCATGCAAAAGTAGTGTATACAGATGTAGACGAGTTGAAAAACATTAAGGTAGTTGAGAGTGGTATTCGTGAAATTTTGAATTTGAATTCAGCGTCAATGATGTCAGGGGATATTTCCACAATGTTCATTGCAATTGATTTGGAATTAGTCGAAATGTCCCGTTGCATGATGGCAAGCATGGTTTCAGCTATGATGGTTGTATTTGCTATGGTTATTGTCATTGTTTGCCTATTGGTTGTACGATTTAGAATTGTAAATAGCATTGAAGAGGATATAATGAAAATCGGCTCATTAAAATCAATTGGTTATACCAGTCGGCAGATTATCACGTCTATACTATTGCAGTTTTTAATGATTGCAGGTGTCGGAATTGTCATTGGTATTGCAGTTTCTTATCCTACCCTACCAGCAGTTTCAGCTGTATTTGAACAGCAATCAGGCTTGAAGTGGGAACAAGGATTTGACGGAGTAATCAGTTCAGCAACATTTTTAATAATATTTCTAATCATTGCATTTGTTGCATTGTTTGCATCTTCTCGAATAAGCAAGCTTAGTCCGATAAAGGCACTAAGAGGAGAAACGACTTCCCGTAAGTACAAAAGAAATCATTTGCCACTCGAAAAGACAGGTGGTAACCTACCAATTATGCTTGCCTTTAAATCTGTTTTACAAAGCATGAAACAAAATATAATGATTTCTGTTATTCTTATTGCAGTAACCTTTGCGGGAGCGTTCGGTGTGATAATGTATTATAATACAACTGTTGATACAAAAGCTTTTGCAGAAATTCCTGGTATGGAAATTTGTAATGTAATGGCTGTAATAAATCCAGAAAAGGATCATGAATCAGCAGTGAAAACCATAGAGGGTATAGATAATGTAAGAAAGGCACAATTCCTTGATGAAGTTAGAGTAAAGGTTGAGGGGAACGAAGTTGCAGCATTTGTAATGGAGGATTACTCAACAAAGGAAACGGTCTTGGTTTATGAGGGGCATTATCCAGAACAAAAGAACGAAATAACCCTTGCTGGAATTTTGGCTGAAAGGCTAGAAAAAACTATTGGCGATACTGTTACTGTTGGGTTCGGGAATAAAGAGGAAACCTTTGAAGTAGTGGGATTGTCGAACGGTTCGTCTATGGGAGGAATGAACACTTCCATTCTTGCTGAAGACTTTAAAAGGCTTAATGCAGATTACAGCCCACAATCCTTATATATTTATCTTGATAAGGGAACAGATGCTGATGTAGTTGTTAATGATTTAAAAAATACATTAGACAAGGAAACTTTGCTTGGAGCAACAAACTTTGATGAGGTTTGGGAAGCTGGTATGGCATCATATGTGAATATTGTTGCTACAATGGGACTTGTAATGCTGATTATTACTTTAGCTGTAGTTACATTGGTTTTATATTTTGTAATCAGCTCCTCTTTAATTCGCAAAAAGCGTGAGCTTGGCATACAAAAAGCAATTGGATTTACTACTTTCCAGCTGATGAACCAGATTTCAATCAGCTTTACAGCCCCAATAATTATAGGTGCAATCATTGGTAGCCTTTTAGGTGCGTTTTATACAAATCCAATGATGTCTTCAGTTATGAAAGGCATGGGAGTTATGAAAGTTGGATTCATAGTAGACCCATATTGGATTACTGCTTTTGGATTGGGAACGATTTTATTTTCATATCTTTTAGCTTTGTTGATAACATTAAGAATCCGTAGAATTTCAGCATATGCACTTGTAACGGAATAAAAGTTTACGGGGTATAAGTAGTAGTTAAACTAATTCACAAAAACATAATAACCAGAGGTAGTAACGTGATTTTGCGTACTGCCTTTGGTTGTTTTTATTCTAAATGAACCTGTAAAAGTCTATGTGATGAGAATAGTTATTGTTAATATTATTGCGAGTAGGATTTTGGTATAACAAAGCTGTACCCGTTATATTTATAAATCATAGGTAAAAGTTTCAGATGTGGGAAAGAAATGCTTGTAAAAGATAAAGATATGTGATATACTAAAATAAGTGTTATCAAAAAGTAGTTATTAGGATAGAAACAATACAAAACCAGCAAAAAAGTTTAATGCAAGGACCGATAGATACTAGCTTTATAAATATTATCATGGATTAGAGGAATAAGTAATTATGGCTAATAATTATGATGTAATTATTGTAGGAAGTGGCGTTGCAGGACTCTACGCTACGATTAATTTATCAACTGAATTTAAAATATTGTTAATCTCAAAGCGTGAATTAACTTTGTGCAATTCTGCATTGGCACAAGGGGGAATTGCGGGCGTTTATAATTCGCCGAATGACGATGTTCAACTTCACCAGAATGATACGCTTATCGCAGGTGGGTTCAAAAACAATCTTGAGGCAACTGGTGTGCTTGTAAATGAGGCTTCAGTTGATATTGAAAACATAATGAAATTGGGCGTGGAATTTGATAGAAACGCTGATGGAACGATACATCGAACTCTTGAGGGTGGACATAGCAGAAACAGAATTTTTCATCATAAGGACGCAACAGGGAATGAAGTTGTCACAAAGCTGTTGAGTAAGGTTTTGACACTTGAAAATGTGGATATAATTGAGAATACTATGGTTTGCGATATACGAAAAACTTCAACAGGGTTTTCAGTAGATACGCTTAAAGATGGCGAACATATAAGCTATAATTCTCATTATACAATTCTTGCAACTGGTGGAATTGGTAGGGTTTATGAATATACTACAAACTCTTCCATTGCAACGGGCGACGGGATTACTTTTGCGTATGAGATGGGTGCTGAGATTAAGAATTTAAGTTATGTTCAGTTTCATCCTACGGCATTTAATAATAAACAAACTAGGGAATGTTTTCTAATATCTGAGGCAGTTCGTGGTGAGGGTGCGTATCTTCTTAACTGTAATGGCGAACGGTTTATGAAAGGTTACGATGATAGGCTTGAACTTGCTCCTCGTGACGTGGTTTCGCACGCTATTATAACTGAAGAAAAAAAGCTTAATTCTGGCGATTTTTATCTTGATATATCGCATAAGGATTCTGAGTTCTTGAAAAATCGTTTCCCTATGATTTATAAAAACTTGTTGGAACAGGGCTTTGATTTGACTAAGGATAGGATACCGATTTATCCTTGTCAGCATTACTTAATGGGTGGAATAAATGTTGATATTAATGCGAAAACAAAGATTGAGGGTTTGTATGCAATTGGCGAATGTGCCCATACGGGTGTTCATGGTAATAATCGCCTTGCTAGTAATTCACTGCTTGAGGCATTAGTTTTCGCTAGACAGGCTGCTAATGATATTATATTAAGCTCTGAAAATAAGAGTGATGATTATGAAGATTATAGCTTTGATTATTCTACAACAGATATAGCTATTCCAAAGGGAATAAGAACAGAAATAAGGCAAATTATGCAGAAAAGCTATTTTGTTATTCCTGATAAAAAATCTGCTGTTGAGGGATATGAGCGTGTTCTTGAAATAAAACGTATGCTTACAACGGGTAATTATATAGTAAATGATGATTTTATTGAGGCAAAATCGCTTGCTACAATTGCATATCTAATATTAAAGGAAGTTATTTAAAAGGGGATTTAATATGACACTGCAACAGCAATATATTGATAATATAATACTTACTGCTTTGAATGAGGATATTAATTATATTGATGTCACTACTGACAATTTAATTCCAGATGGGCATAAAAGCTCTGCTTATTATGTTGCAAAGGATAGTGGCGTTTTATGTGGGATTGACGTAGCTGTTCGCACGTTTGAGCTTTTAGGTGGGGGAGTGGATACTGAAATTCTCATACATGACGGTGAAAAAGTTAAAGATGGCGATATAATTGCAAAATTCGAGGGGGATACTAAGGTATTATTAAAGGGCGAGAGGACAGCTTTGAACCTTTTACAGCATATGTCAGGAATATCCTCTGCTACTAATAGATGCGTTGAACTTGTTTACGGAACAAATGCACAAATTACAGATACTAGAAAAACAATCGCTGGACTTCGTGCGTTGCAAAAATATGCTGTTACTGTCGGTGGAGGAAAAAACCACCGTTTTAACTTATCTGATGGAGCAATGCTAAAGGATAACCATATTGACGCTTATGGGGGGATAACTCTTGCTGTTAAGGCTTTAAAGGCTAAGATTGGGCATATGGTAAAAATTGAGGTTGAGGTTCGTAATCTTGATGAATTGCAAGAGGCAATTTCAGCTGGTGCAGATGTAATTATGCTTGATAATATGGATTGCGAAGAAATGAAAAAGGCTGTTGAAATAACAGATAAAAAGGCGTTGCTTGAAGCGTCTGGAAATGTTACAGAAGAAAATATTCGTGAAATTGCTGGGACGGGAGTGGATATAATTTCACTTGGTGCTTTGACACATTCCGTTAAGTGTTTTGATATTTCTATGAAAATAAAAACAATTTAGTTGAAAACCGTATGTAATAATAAAAAGGGAGAAGTTATGGACAATAATAATAACTCTAAAGGGAAATTCAGTTTTGCCAAAAGCGACCTTATGAAATCTATACTTCTAAGTGGTGTGATATTGCTTATCCTTGCGTTTATGCTTATAAGATACGAGGGCTTTTTTGAAATTGTTAGCAAGATATCACGAGTTTTTCGCCCAGTTTTAATTGGTGGAATTATTTCTTTTATATTAAATAAACCACTTAATAAAATTAATTCTTTTTATCAGCGATTAGCACAGAAGAGATATGACAAAAGGGCAAAGAAGAATAAAAAAGCTGTAAAATTCATTGATTATGGCAAGAATAGAAAACTTCCATATTTTCTTTCTGTTGTAACGGTTTATTTGATGGCAATATCAATTATTGCAGTTTTGCTTTTATTTATTATTCCACAGCTTATTGATAGTATTAAGCTATTTGCTGATAACTTTAGCGTGTATTATAATAACTTTTTGAATTTTATTGACAAGAATTTTTCACAGTATGATTTTAAATGGATTAAGGAATTAAATATACAGGAGAAGCTTGAAAGCCTGTCATTATCGGAAGTATCAAAATATGCTCCTGATGTATTAAAAACAACATTTGGTATTACTGCTGGTATTTTTGGATTTACTATAAGCTTTATTAATGTTGTTGTTGATGTTGTTGTTGGGATTGTGTTTTCTATATATATTCTAACAGATAAAGAACGCTTGAAGCGACAAGCTAAATCCGTTACTAAGATGATATTTAAAGAAAAAGCTTATAATCGTGTGAGTTATTATACAAAGCTTACTACTCAGACATTTACACAATTTCTAAGTGGACAGATTACGGAAGCGTTTCTTTTGGGACTGTTTTGCTTTATAGGAATGACAGTTATTGGCTTTGAATATCCACTTATGATAAGTACAATTATTGGTATCACAAATGTTATTCCTATTGTAGGTCCTATTTTCGGAACAATTCCTGGAGCAATTGTGCTACTGCTTGTTAATCCATCCCATGCTGTATGGTTTGTGATTTTTATAATAGTTCTTCAACAGCTTGAATCAAATCTTCTTTATCCTAGAGTTGTGGGAAGTTCAGTTGGTCTTCCTCCATTATGGGTACTGCTCGCCGTCTTAATCGGTGGTGGTCTTGGTGGCGTTTTAGGTATGATAGTTGCTGTTCCTTTTATGTCGATAATTTATACAATTGTCAAAGAGGAAGTAAATAAGAGAAAAGAAACAAAGGCTGTAAAAGAAGTTCCAGTAAAGAAATAATTGAGGAGTCCAGAGGGAATTATTCCCTCTGGCAGGGTTTGGGGCAGAGCCCCATTATAAATCCATCGGAGATACAACTCACCACTAGTCAGTTACTTAACCGTAGCTGGCTAATTTTAATAGAAAAATAAAAAAATCGGGACAGAATTACTCCGTCCCGACTTTATTAGTTATTCAATTATAAATTATACCCTTTTGCACGCATTGAATCTATTACTTCCCCTAAAACCTCGCTGTTAGTTTTGGAAACGGAATGAAGAAGGTAAATGCCTCCTCCGTGTGCGGCACCATTTAATTTCTCTAACGCCTGTGAAACACTTGGCTGATTATCAACTTTCCAATCGACATATGCATAACTCCACATTAAAGTTTTATATCCTAAATCTTGTGCAGTAGCTAGTGATACTTCTGAAAACTCTCCGCAAGGAGGTCTTAAATACTGCATATCATACCCGTATTTTTCTAAAACATAATCGTGTAAATCCATGATTTCAGCTTTACATTCATCAACGCTTAAATCAGGCATGGAGGCATGTGTCATACAGTGATTACCTAAGATGTGACCCTCGTCAATCATTCTTTGAACCAGCTTTGTTTCCTTAACGGCATAATCTCCTGTTAGGAAGAATATAGCCTTAACGTTTTTTTCTTTCAGCGTATCGAGAATCGGTATAGTGTATCCGTTTTCATAACCTTGATCAAATGTTAAAATAATAGAATTACTATCGTCAGTAAGTGCATAAGCATTGAATTGTTCGTATTGCGAATTAAAATCAATCGCACCATACGGACAATTGTTTTCGTCAACCGCCTTGCCTTGCCCATAACCGTGTTTTCTAGTATCAAGTGATGCGGCAGCAATAGTTGCGTTCCCACTGAAACTAAAAGCACCTGAAAGCATAATGGTTAGTGCAGTTATTACAAAGGTTTTTGCTTTATTCATTAAATATCCTCTTATCAAAGGAATAGCAATTCGCAATAGAACTGCTTGCTAACTCAAAAAGAATCTTTTGAATTAACATTAGTATTATATGCGAAGATTTAAAAGCTATGCTGATAAAATAAAGCCAAAATATAAACCAAAATAAAAAATAATAAAAACAAAAAACGGACTGTAACAGCCCGTTTAATACGAAGAACAAGAAAATATTATTCAGCTAGATATGACTTTACAAGCACTTGCAACAGCTCGTCCCTGTCTATATGGCGAACTAAGCTTCTAGCGTTGTTAAACGTGGTTATGTACGTTGGGTCCTCTGATAAAATATAACCGACTATTTGATTAATAGGATTATAACCCTTTTGTACAAGGGCATCATAGATAACGGTAAGATTTTTCTTGATTTCTTTTTCTTTTTCCTCGATTACAGAAAACGTCATTGTTTCGTCGTTCATAAAAAATCATCTCCCTCAAATACATTATAAACTATTTTGGCTCACTTAACAAGTGCTTTTAAGAAAAATTGTATTTATGTATGTGTTAAACACATATTTCTTGTGCAAATCATACAATACCAGTAGGGACAGCGAAAAACTGCCCCTATGGTAAAGAGAGTTGGCTAAATGGTACTATCTAATTAAGAACCAAGAACGAATGAATTGCAGTCTGTGCATTCAGGCATTGTTGGGTCTGGCTCATGTGTTCCAACCTCGATTGAATCAAGAGTACAATACTGTTCATCACCCATATTATACTGACATTGTGCTACTGAACATTGGATACTACTATTTTTTTTAGTATCAGCCATTTTAAAACACCTCACTTAAAATATCAAGTGATTTTATCCTTTTCAATAATTTTTTGCCTCTACAATGAGAGAACATAAGTATTATTCACAGAAAAAATTTTTTTATTCTAATTTTAAAATTAAAAAATATCGCAATAGGTCATTATCAACAATTTGGAAGATAGAGATTCAACATTATTTGTATATGTTACCGTTACTTGTTAACAAGTTTGTAAACAATGTTACAAATCATATACAAAAGTTTATAATATAACATAAATTCGGTTGACTTAGTGGTTGATTGTATGTTATTATAAGTCTGTGCATTTTTTACTTAAATTTAATATTAATAACAGGAGGAAAGATTAATGAGTGAATATAATAATAACAACTTTGATGTTAATCAGACGCAGGTTGCTTCTGGTACTGAGGTTGCAAAAAAGAAAAAACCAATAGCACTTTTTGCTGTAGGGGGAGTTCTACTGCTTGCAATAGCAGCTGTTCTTTCTTACTTACTTATTCCATCATTCAAAAACACTATTAAAATGACTATTATGAAGCCACAAAAATATTATGCATCTGTTGAAAATGATAATATGTCAAGACAGGCTAAGGAAATAAGCGAACAATATGGCAAGGTTATTGATGCGTATAACAATGAAAAGGGTACAGCGATAGATTATGAAATTTCTGCTGATATTGATCCAAAATTCCTAGATCAGCTATCTGTTCTAGCAGATTATGATATACCTGAGCAACTTGCAAAAATAAAGATAAATGGCTCTACTGCTATGAAAGATGATAAAATTAGCAGTGACATGATGCTAACTGTTGATGATGTAAAGATTATCACATTAAAAATGTTGATGGATTCTGTTGCTGAGGAAGCTTATTTCCAAGTTCCTGAATTAACTGAATCTTTCTTTAAAGTTCCTTTGAGCGAGTTTGGTGAAGAGGTTCTTGATGAGATGGACTCAACTGGACTAATGGGAATGTCTTATACTCCTACTATGGAATCTTATGATGACACCTTGATTTCAGATAACTTTGAGAAGATATTTAATGGTGAGCTACTTTCTGAAAAACAATTAGAAGAGCTAATTAACAAGTATTACAATATCGCAATTGAAAATATTGAAGATGTTGAACTTGAAAAGCGTGAAGAGGTTGAAGTTGGTGGTGTTGACGCAAAGTTTAACACTCTTACAGCTAAAATCACAGAAAAAGATGCTATTAAAATAGCAGAAGCTATTCTAAAAGAGATGAAAAAAGACGATGTTATTATTGACGCAATGGTAGAGCTTGGTGTATGTACAGAGGACGAATACAAAGAGCTTATAGAAGAGGGCATAACTGAACTTAAAGATTCAACTGGGGATAAGAATAATTTTATTAAGCTTATTACTTACGTTGATTCAAAGGGTATAATTTGTGGACGTGAACTTGAGGTCTATGAAGACAAAGAAAAGATGGAAGATTTTGAATTATACTACATTGCTGCTAAAGATGGCAAAGATATAGCGTTTGAAATGGTTTTGGGTGTTGAAGATTCTACTTTTAGTATAAAGCTTGACGGCGAAGAAGAATCTAAGGAAACTTATAGTGGTGACATTAAAGTTGAGGTAGCTATAACTGATTCTTGGACTGGAGAATCTAAGCCATATTCTTTCAATATTGAATTTGAAGACTATAATGTTGCTAATGAGGAAAAGGGATATATTAACGGTAAATTCACTTTTGATCTTGTAGTGACAAAGTTCACAATTGACTTTAAATCTGATGGCAAGAAGCAAGAGATTTCTGTTGAAATTCCTGATTATGCTACAATAAAGCTCACTTATTCAGAATCAAAGCCTGAGGATATAACAATGCCTTCAGACAGTGAAGATATTTATGACTTAACTAATGACGAAGATTTGACAAGGTTGATGGAAGAGATTGACTTTGAAGCGTTTATT
>CAZSZG010000036.1:0-5339 GCA_964610805.1 uncultured Oscillospiraceae bacterium | reverse complement strand
CGACTATGAATTTGCCAGCGTTGACTATGATTTAAGTAAAGTGGACATTATGCTTAATGGCAAAAAGGTTGTTTTAGCAGAGGGTATTGCTGATATTGCAACATTGGTTGACACTGAGGGAATAACAGTTATTAAGGCTGGGGAATACGACTATTTTTATAGCGAAGATTACGCACTAACTATTGACTTGAAGAATAATACTGAAGCAGATTTACCTATTGAAAACTGTCCAGTTAGTGGTATCGATTTTGATTCCTATTATTCTGAGAATACAACAACAGAACTATCAGTTAATGGAATAAAGATTGGTAGTACAGTTAAGGATATTGCTACTGCTTTCAATTCGGAAATTAGTGAAAGTGCTACTTCAATCGATATTGATGATATAGAAGATTACAAGTATTTTTCATTTTCTATTGAAGATGGTCTTGTAACTAGTATTTCATATAGCGAATACTAAACTAGAGATAAAAAATCACTGTATAAAAAGGTTGCGTAGTTTAATACTACGCAACCTTTATTTTTATAATTTTCAGATGTATGCTAATTATTATTCTGATACAAAATATTCCTCTTCATGTTAACCTTATCAAACACATTCAAAACGCCATCATTGTTTGTATCAGCATACTGTGCTTGTTTTGGAGTTATTGAGGTAACACCATTGATTTTCTTTTCACCGAATATAGTTACCATTAATTGCTTCAATTCATCAGAAGATATAACGCCATCACGGTTTAAATCGCCTGTTGGAAGTGGAATTTCACCCAATGACGCAAAATCCAATGCATTTTCAATTGCATATTGCTCTGCAACTGTTCCGTCATAGCTGTGAATTGTTAAAATAGGGTTATGCTCAAGACCTCCACTAGAACTATATTTATAGCCAAATGCATTGTTGCCTATCGAGATAATATGATGAGGTATATAAACATCTGTTAAACTTGTGCAGTTGTTAAAGGCTAGTGTAAATATTCTATTTGTGCTATCAGGAATTGTAATGCTCTTTAGTGAAGTACAGCTATCGAAAGCAGCCATGCCAATATTCGACAAGGAGTTTGGCAATATTACTTCTTCTAGGTTAGTGCAACTTAAAAACGCTCCAAGCTCTAAATATGATACTCCATTAGGAATTTCAATCTTTTTAAGGCTTTCGCACATACCAAATACTGCTTCACCCATCTCATTAAGATTACTGTTGCCGTCAAAATTAACTTCTACTAAGTCTGAACATTTCCAAAAAGCACAGTTGCCTAATACTTCCACTGTTGAAGGAATTGTTACGCTTTTTAGTCCTGTGTTGTCAAATGCAGACTGTTTTATACTAATAACTCCCTCTGGAATTGTTACGCTGGTTAGAGCAGTGCAATTCATAAATGCACCATCATTAATTATTTTAGTTCCATCTTTGATTATGTATTCTGTTTCAGTTCGACCAACAGGATACTGCACTAATGTTGTTCCATCGTAAGTATATAAAACACCGTCTAAGCTTGCATAAGACTCATTAGCTCTAGCAACCTTTATATCAGTTAATAATGGACAGCTTATAAATGAATAAATACCAATGTTTGAAACGGTTGAAGGTATGGTGATATTCACTAGCTGAAGGCAACCTAGAAATGTAGAGGCTTCAATAGTTTTCAAGCCTGTTGGAAGTTTTACGCCTCTTATTTCAGCTTGGGAGAAAGCTCTAGTTTTTAGCGTTGTTACTGTTGCAGGGACTTCATAAATTATGCTAGACTTTTTAATAGGGAACTGTATTAATTCGGATACGTCCTTGTTAAATAATACGCCATCAATAGAGGTATAGTTTTGGCTATTTTCATCAACGTTCATTTCTGTAAGATTTAAGTTTGATGAAAATGTGTATTCCTCAATTAACACTACGCTATCAGGAATATTAATTACTTCCAAATCTAAAGCTCTCCAGAATGCGTTTGATGATAATTTAGTTACAGGAATTCCATCAATTTCATTCGGAATATCAAGAGTAATTGAGTCTTTGGCACAACCTGTAATGGTAATTTCCCCATTAATGACTTCATAATTTATGGAATCATTATATGTAAAGGTTTCTGCATATGTACTGTTTGTTTTCAAACTTAATGATGTTTTAAAATCACCGAATAGTGGTACAGATGTAGCTATAAAGACCAAAATGAATATTCCAACAAGTAATTTTTTCTTATTTCTTAGCATGATGCCACCCCCATATTTCTTGAACTACTTACAAAATCATATAAAAATACTGTTTACACCTTTATAATTACTCCTTGTACATATTATACAGTTTATTTAATGTTATATAAACAATTTTGTGTATAATTTGCGTGTACAAAAGATTAATTTTAATTTACTAGTATTTATGCATTATTGATACTAGAAATCAATTTTAAGGGTGTAAAACAGTAATTTTATACATGATTTATGTGTAATTCGTGAATAGTTAACGGGTAGTCAATATTTCCATGATTTACATCTTAGTTTAAAGAAATTTCATCAACTTTAGTCATATCATTTATGCTTGCAGAAACAGCATTCTTTGATGAGAACATATAGACATATTCGCCGATATAAACAGCACGGTTAATATAAAGGTTGTAGTCATATGAGGTGTTGCTATTGTTTATATAGCCAATCTGTTTGAATTCGCCGTTTTCATATTTAAACAAATAGTAGCTGTATGATTCCGTAATTACAGGGAAACCTATGATGTTTTTTTCAGCATTAATCAGTAATTGCTTGTGGTCGTGAACTGCATCTGAATAAACATAGCTACGTCCCATAGTTTCTGTATTTAATACAACGATTCCGTTTTCTTTTAGGTCGCCATTATCGGAAACATCAAACATCACAAGCTTAACGCCTTTTTCAAAGCCATTTTCATCTGCGTCAACACCAAAGCCTAAAAGCAATCCATCACTCCAGCTGTGCATATATGAGCTATATCCGTTTATTTTCAATTCGCCCAGTATTGTGGGAGATGTAGGGTTACTCAAGTCAATTGCAAAAAGTGGGTCGGTTTGCATATAGGTAACAACATATGCAATATCGCCTGAGAAGTTAACGGATTTAATACTTTCTGTTTTGCCGAAATCATCAACACTGCCGACAACTTCAAGCTTTTCATTCAGAACATAAACACCGTTGCTTCTGCCATTTGCACTTGATGAAAAATTATCAGTTGTAGTAGCTATTCTGAAATAAGAGTTATACTCACTCATAGAAAACTGGTTTAGAACATAACCATCAACCTTGCCAGTCGCCATTGGTTGAATACTTCCGTTGTCTATCGCAAGCCTAGTAATACTTGTGCGATTAGTATTGCTTTCATAAATTGAACCTGTTATATAAATATTATTTTGTGAGCAATAAAGCTGTCCAGAGTAATCAGCCAACGCTTTTATTGATACAGGTTCAGACATATCATTAATGTCAATACCACCAATTATTGCATAATTCAAACCACTATATTCATTTTTCCAATTGCTTGGTATCAGAATATCATCTGGTTCAACAAAGCTTGGCTCTGTTCCACATTTATAAGAGGGAACATAGGATTCTATATCTTCAGCATCATCAATTAAACCAACCTGCATATTATATTTATTGCTAATCAGATAAAGTGTATTTCCAATCATTCTTGAATCGCTGTAACTACCATCTTGAGTATATGTGTTTTCAAGATTTAGCTTTCCATCTGACATATTAAAGGTTAAAACGCCTGTTGTGGAACCGCCAATAATGTCATAACGGTAGTTTTCACTAGAGTATTCTACATCATCAGAATAAGTTTTATAATAATCAGAAATTTCAGAGTAGATTAAAACTATTTTTCCGTCTACAAGGAACATTGATATAACATTTCCATCTATTGTATGACTTTGTATTTCACCAAAAACCCCATCTTTAGCAGTAACAGCATATAATTTTTGACCAACTGTGTAAAAAACATTTTTTCCATCAGTCTTGATTATATCAGCCTCTTCAACGCCCTCTACTTGAGTAATTGTGTTGGAAAAATCATCGCTATCACTAGTGCCATTCGTACTATCATTATATTCAGCCTCTTCATTAGCTATAGCACCATCAGTTATGCCATCAGCCTCACCTTTTTCAGCGTATGCACTAGACGTTGTATTTGTATCCATGTCTTTGCTGCCAAAAAGAGAGCTGAAAAATCCAGCAATTCCTCCACGTTTCTCTTCTTTTTGCTGTTGTTTATAGCTTTTTGTTATTGCGTCATATATTTCATCGTAGCTGTTAGCACCAGCCATATAATTGCCCAATTTATTGGTTGATTCTGTACTAGTTGATTGAGAGGAATGGCTTGACTTTAGACCACCATCAGTTAAACCGTTTTTGTTATAGTTATAAATGGACAGAACACCTGTAACAAGCACTGCACAAGCTGCCGCTGCCGCTGTAAACCTTACAATTCTTGCTCGCCTTGATATATTGCTACTGCTTTTAATTTTACTTTTATCTACTTTTTTATCCTTGAGCATTTTTGAGATATTCTCTGGCTCAAGTTCCTTTGGGACTTCATGATTTTGCATTGCATTTTTAATCCTATCATCATTATTCATAATATCAGCTCCTTATCCATATTAACCTAAGGCTTCTCTTAATTTTGCTTTTGTTCGGGCAAGCTTAGTTCGTACCGTTGCAGGATTTATCTTGCAAAAGCGTGCGATTTCGTTGCTTGTATATCCCATTAATGCAGACAGCGACAAAATCAAACGTTCCTCATTATTCAAGCGTGAAATTTCCTCAGCAAGTTCATGCTTGCCAAAATTAAATTCATCGCCTTTGATATTTTCAACCACATTATAATTATCAGCTGACTGTAAGTTCATGTACTCTGCCTGTTTTTGCTTAACCTTATTGGTTAATATTTTTACAATCCAGCCTTTGAAAGCACTCTCACTTCTAAGCTTTTTTATAGAAGCGAATGCGTCAAGAACAGTTTCGCTCACAATATCAGCCGCATCTTGTTGATTTCTAAGACTACAAATTGCAATATGGTATAAATCCTTATACACAATGGAATAAAGCCTTGCAAACGCATCGCAATCACCGCCAATCGCAAGCTTTACATCCTCATCAAAGCTTTGATTTTTACTCATTTTTGTTATACACCTCCAAATGTCTTGTTAACCGGTTTACATAATATAAGTGTCTGAAAAGGCTTGTTTTGTTTCAATCAAAGCAAATCCTTGTGTATTCTCACAAGTTAGTGTGGAATACTTTGTTGAATATGTTTAATAGATAAATAATAATTGACAAAAATAAACACCTTGTGTTATAATATGACAAGGTGCTTTTGCATAACG
>CAZSZG010000035.1:0-16544 GCA_964610805.1 uncultured Oscillospiraceae bacterium | reverse complement strand
TAAATTGTGAAAAGTATATCAATTTTTATTGACTTCAAGGAAAAAAAGTAATATAATATAAGGTATATAAAACATTTTGGAGGGTTAACGTTATGAGTAGATTATATAATTTTAGTGCAGGTCCTGCAATTCTTCCTGAGGAAGTTTTGAAAATTGCCGCAGACGAAATGCTTGAGTATGGAACAAGTGGTCAGTCTGTTATGGAAATGTCGCACCGTTCTAAAGAATATCAAGCTATTTTTGATGAGTGTGAGGCACTTTTAAAAGAAACAATGTCAATTCCTGATAACTATAAGGTTTTATTTTTACAGGGTGGTGCGTCATCACAGTTCGCTATGGTTCCACTTAACCTTATGAATAAATCGGGCAAGGCTGATTTCGTTCTAACTGGTCAGTGGGCTAAAAAGGCTTATAGTGAGGCTAAGCGTTATGGTGAGTGTAAGGCTGTTGCATCATCAGACGATAAAACTTTTTCATATATTCCAACATTAGATAAATCAACCTTTACAGCTGACGCAGATTATTTCCATATATGTCAGAATAATACTATATATGGTACACGCTTTACTGAGCTACCTGACACTGGCAATGTACCTCTTGTTGCTGATATGTCATCATGTATTCTTTCAGAGCCTGTTGATGTTTCAAAGTATGGCATTATTTACGCTGGAGCACAGAAAAACATGGGTCCTGCTGGTTTGACTGTTGTTATTATTCGTGAGGATTTAATTGGAAATGCTAAGGACTTTACTCCTACAATGTTCAACTATAAAACACATTCTGATAATGGTTCAATGTTTAATACTCCTCCAACATATGGAATCTATATTCTAAAGCTTGTTTTGGATTGGATTAAATCAAACGGTGGATTAGTTGCTATGAAGGCTCATAACGAAGCTAAGGCTGCTTTGATTTATGACTTCCTTGATAGCTCTAAGATGTTCAGTGCTACTGTTGAGGGCAAGGACCGTTCAATTATGAATGTCCCTTTTGTAACTGGCAATGATGAACTTGATGCAAAATTTGTTGCAGAAGCTAAAAAGCAAGGCTTTATAAACATAAAAGGACACCGTTCAGTTGGTGGTATGAGAGCATCTATTTATAATGCTATGCCAATTAAGGGTGTAGAAAAGCTTGTTGAATTTATGAAGAAATTCGAGGCTGCAAACGCTTAGTCACTATTAACCATTTAAGGAGTTGCTATTATGTTTAATGTTCAAACACTTAACAAAATTTCTAATGTCGGTACTGATATTTTTGATAAAAGCTTATACAATGTTTCAAACACAGTTGAAAATCCTGAGGCAATTATGGTTCGTTCAGCTAGTATGCATGATATGGCTTTCGGTTCAAACCTACTTGCAATTGCAAGGGCTGGTGCTGGTGTAAACAATATTCCTGTTGAGGAATGTGCTAAACAGGGTATCTGCGTTTTCAATACTCCAGGAGCTAATGCTAATGCTGTTAAGGAACTTGTTATTGCTGGTCTGCTTCTTTCTTCAAGAAAAGTTTCTGACGCTATGGCTTGGATTCCATCATTGAAAGATAAAGGCGACGCTGTTGGAAAGCTTGTTGAAAAAGGTAAGTCACAATTTGCTGGACCAGAAATTATGGGTAAAACTCTTGGTATTATTGGCTTAGGTGCTATCGGCGTTTTGGTTGCGAATGTTGCGTTGCATTTGGGAATGAATGTTGTCGGTTGCGACCCATTCCTATCAGTTAACTCTGCTCTAAAGCTTTCACCAAAGGTTAAATGCGTTAAAAATGCTGATGAAGTTTACAGCGTGGCTGATTATATCTCATTACACGTTCCTTTTAATGCTGATACAAAGGGCTTTATCAATGCTGAACTTATTAGCAAAATGAAAGATGGTGTAAAGGTTCTAAACTTTGCAAGAGGCGGACTTGTTAATGATGCTGATATTATCGCTGCACTTGATAGTGGTAAGGTTTCATGCTATGTTACTGACTTCCCTAATGCTGAAGTTATCGGTGTTAAAGGCGTTGTTGCTATCCCTCATTTAGGTGCATCGACTCCTGAAAGTGAAGATAATTGTGCTGTTATGGCTACAAATCAGCTTGTTGATTATATCGAGAACGGTAATATTAAGAATAGCGTTAATTTACCTGATGCTGAAATGGTTGCTGTTGGTACAAAAATTTGTATTATACACAAGAATATTCCATCAATTATTTCACAGATTACATCTTCTCTTGCTGGCTTTGGCTTGAATATTGAGAATATGCTTAATAAAAGTAAAAAGGATTATGCTTACACAATGATTGATGCTTGTAGTGGCAAGGTTGCTGATGATGTTGTTTCAAGTATTAGCAATATTGATGGAGTTATTAAGGTTAGAGTTATCTAGGTTTTCGCAGTTGGCATGAGGTTTCGCTCATGTTTTACTATACCTTATGAATAAAATTAAACAAAATTTCCGAATTAAAGGCTACTGATTACTCAGTAGCCTTTATATTTGTTCATAAACCATTTTTATTAATCGCATTCTAACTCCTCCGCTTTCATATAAATTTCATAAGGAACGGAATAAAGTTTGCCATTACAACGTACAATAGATGCACGTTTGGAAGCTTTTGCAAGAGCTGCTTTGCCAAATAGACCAACTTTTATCTCCTCATAAATATGGATATTCACTCTCTTACCCATTTCAGGACTCATTCTTCTAATATCCATAGTATCACAACCTCTCAGTAACTAAATTTCATCAATAACCAAACTCCATTTGGTCTATATTTTGATTATACTCTTTGTTAATGTTATTATACCAGATAATTTTGTACTTATTATTAATTTTCTATGAAATAGATAAAAATTATTATAGTTTGTTTAACCCCTTTGTGTAAATCCTACACAAACTTACATTATTACATTTTGATTCAACAAATACCTCCTAAATTACTCATATAAGAATTAATTCAGTTTTACTACCTTTTTAATTAAGTTATATTATATTTAATAAAATTTGTAACCGTTTCTATTGATTTTACATAATATAGGGTAATATTATAATTGTTAGGAGTGGGCATATGTTAAGTCAACAAAAGTACGTAACCTTATCCCTCGAGCTTCATTTATTCTCTTCAAGACTGATGAAAGAGCATGCAATTTTCTTGGAAGCTGGTTTTACACCTAAGAACGAAGATTATAAAAGAACGGCAGATACCTTTAAAAAATACTTTGAGGCAGTTTTAACTAATACTGTTGGAATAAGTAACGGTTTCATAAGACCAAATGTTTTGGCATCGGGCGAACTTGTTACAGATTTTACACTTGGTGCAGAACAAAAAACGCAGAACTTTACGGGCATTGAGATTGACCAAAGCATTACGATAAGTGAGGCAAAGCTGTTTACACCTAGCAGAGCAGATTTGACACCAGAGCTGTTCGATTATGTGGTTAACCTAAACAGCTATGTAAAAAGCCTGCTTGATAGCTTTATAAGCTTTAAAGAGGATGTACTTAATCTACAGGTTTCATGTAACATCTTTACATCAAACTATCCATTATTAATAGAACATACTCTACATGAGGCTCGCTTGTACCGTGACCAGCTAGAGAAAATAGAGCGTGGCGAAGATTTAGACAATATGAACGTTATACAGGAGGAGCTATTCTGGGACAAAATTATGATGGAGCATGCGTTGTTTATCAGAGGAATGCTTGACCCAACTGAAAATAATTTAATTCAGACTGCTAACGATTTTGCCAATGAATTTAATGAGCTTTTGGAAACTGCTAGACGGGCAAATGAAGCAACTATATCAACTGTTACGAATACCACACTTGCGAAAACTATCCAGTTAAGAGGCTTTAAAGAAGCTGGAACAAAGGGTATCGCTCGCTGTAAAATTAGATCAATCATTCTTCCATTACTCGCTGACCATGTATTGCGTGAAGCTAATCATTACATTAGGTTGCTACAAATGAGTGCTACTGACTTTTAGAAAAAAGTTTAAGACCGACACAAATTAGTGTCGGTCTTTTGTTGCTAAAGCTTTGCTTTTCATGTTAATAATAGATTATTCTTCTTTTTCTTCATCTAATACTTGATTATTAATAATTACTTCAGCGTCATTGTTTAACTCTTCTTGCATCTTTTCATATTCAGATTTATTTTCATTATTAATAAACTTTTTATAGTCAATAGGCTCAACAATTTCTTCAGCTAAATCAATCTCATTACTCTCTTTATCTTCTTTATCCTCATCAATATCATTTTTAGCATCGTTTGAAGCGTTTTCTATTGTGTTTATATCTTCAGTTTTATACAAATTAATTTCAGTTGGTTTCTTTATATTAATAAACTTTATAGCTATTTTTTCTTTCTGAAGTAAAATATATAAAACCAATAAAGCTAAACATATAATGGAAATTATTGCTCCAACAGTTAGTCCAGGAACATGATATGAAAATTCAAGCGTGTTTTCCCCTTGAGGAACAACTACTGCAAGCAAGTAATCGCCAATTCTATGAGTAGTTAGCTTTCTTCCATTACATTTGACTGTCCAGCCACCATCATCAGGAATTGAAGTATAAAGTACTCCATCGCCATCAGAGTTTACTTTACATTTTATTTTTGTATCCGTAGCTTTAATAATTTGAGCAGAATTTTCATTTAATTGATTATAGCAATCTAAAAACTTTTCTTCATTTAAAGTAACTAAATCTATTCCCCAAACACCTATACCCACATCGGATATATCTACATATATATCTACAACATCACCAGTTTTAACATGGCCTATTGCCTTGAAGGGTGATTTTGCTGCCTCAAACTTTTTTGTTATTCCATTAATACTTACAGATATATTACCTTTTTTAAAGCCATGCTGTAAATATAAATGCTGATCCTTTTGAATAGTATACCCAAATTTAAACTGAACAGGGTTATTAGCATCCACTTTTGTGTATTTTTGTTTTTCCCAATTTTCATCATAAGTTAATGAAGCATTCGCAACTGAAGCTGATTCATATGCCATCTTTTCAAATACATTCACTTCTTGTCCCATTGCAGCATTTAAAAAGCTGTTTTGAATCTCGATAGGATTTTTATCCCCCTTACTGTCCCATCCCATTAAGTCATTATCAACCATAAAAGCTATGGGTAATGCCATTTCATTTTCTAATATCTTATAATTAGGACCACTATAAATTTCATTCATTCCATTTAATTCAAGTGAATTGCTTTTATCCGTTATATATTTTATTGAAAAAAATGAATTCATTACAGGGGAAAATGGATTATAGACTGTGCTTACATTTTTTGCATACACTCGGTAGCCTAATCCCTCAAAGAAATTATATGCATCACCACTCATTGTTGATGAATAGTATGACACACCTTTATAGTCAAATAATTGACCAGGATTAAATGTCCAGCCTTCATGCATTTCCATTCTGTAAAAGTCATCTTCTCCACTTTTGAAACTATACACAGACTCGCTCATCATTTTATTAGCATGGTTATATGATTCTATATTAGATGTTCTTACATCTCTATCCATTACCTTAACAAAATTGACACCGACCTCAGATATCATCAATAAGGATATACCCACTATTGCAATCTTTTTCACTATCGGCTTTTTGAACATTACATTTACAAATAATAAAATGGCGTATATTAACATACCTATGAACATAATATCTATAATTTTGCTACCTACGCTTAATTTTTCAGGGAAATTCTCAATTATAGTAATAAATAATAACGCATGGAATAGTGAGAAGAATACACCCTTATAGCTAATTCCTTTTATATTTATTAAAGTTTCATAGCAAATTAAAATTACAACAAACGAGAATATAAATGTCCATCTACCTGGAAGTTGGTTTGGGAAATGCAGTCCATGCCATATATAATCCAGGATGTTTAAATTCATTGAGGCATACAGAAAAGCGACTAACGCTGAATATGTGAATTTTTTTCTAACTGAAATCTTACTGTTAATAAGAAATAATGGGAGCATTATAAAAATAAATCCACCACTATATATATTAGGAATTCCATAAGCTAATGATGTTTGAGTTAATGGTAATAATTTTGATATATATTCAAAAATTGAATTATACCACTCAAAACTTTCAGGTTTTGTCATTTCTGACGCTAGCGTTAAACCTATCGCTTTATATACAGGTAATATTGTAAACGCAGCTATGCCCCCAGCAATAAGCGAAAATATAGCAAAGTTTATAACAGAAGCTTTTATATCCTTAAATTTAAAATGTTCAGAATGACTTACAATAAACACAATAAAGTATAATACAATAAATAAACATACACTAAAGCTAATATAGAAATTAGAGATGATTGTTATTGCAAGTGCAACACAATAAAGTGCTGGTTTTTTAGTTAATACTAGCCTTTCAAGCCCTAGTATAATTATAGGTAATAATATTACGGCATCCAGCCACATCGGTTGTGTAACAAAAGCTAATATATATCCACATAAAGAATATGCAACAGAACAAGATACTGTTAATATATTAATTTTGTTAAATTTATTTTTTAGAAATATACAAAATGTAAGTGAAGAAAAACAAATTTTTATTAGAATTATATAATTAAACACTTCAACTAGGCTGTCCCTATTGAAAAGCAATAAAATATAGTTAAATATACTATTGCCATAATAAGCTGTTTGAGCAAATAAATTAAATCCTAAAGCTCCGTTCCAAGAGAATAATCCCGAATCAAAATCTTTTATATTATTATACTTTTCTACATACATTGGGAAATATTGTCCCCATAAGTCCATATTTAGTAATGAATCTTCGCCATATGGATAAATCCCCATTTTTGAAAAAGAAATCAATACAAATATCATAGGAACTAAAAATGCAAGTAGATAATAACATAATGTTTTTTTATTTATCTTACTTAAAAAAGACATACAAATACCTTACCTTTCTATTTCATTTCTTTTAAAATCATCTTGATAATTATAGCATATCAGCACTTTTTATGCAAGATATAAATTAGTTATATGTGATTTTTAAATTAAATTATCTATATCTTTTCTTATTTTATAAATCATTAAACTCTTGTTATTTTCAATTAATAACAGTAAAACAGGCACACCGCAAGCGATTGTTAACAAAAAGACAAACTTTCTTAGACATTGAATTAACTTTATGTAAACCTTTTACTAAAGCATTGACAGTGGCTTTCCGTTGGTATATCATGTATATAAACTTGCTAGTATATTCCTATAATAGCAAGCAGCAGTAATAAACTTAATAATAATTTTAGGAGGTCTAATCATGGGAAGTTTCAGTATTAAAGCAGCAGGTAATTCACTAGACGTTGTTTGTGAGGGGTTATTTGCTCCTGAGGACGCAAAAAGATTTGTGACAGAATTTCAAAAGGAATCTAAGAAAGTTAACCCAGCAACTTGTCAACTAACACTTGATGGCTCAAAGTTAAGCACCTCTCCTGCCGAAATGCAAGAAGTGCTTAGTGGTATCCTAACTATGTATAAACAGATGGGCTTTAGGAATGTTACAATTGCTTTTGGGGGTAACGCTATTGCTAAAATGCAAGTAAAACGACTTGCTAAGGAAGTTGGAATCGATAATTTTAACGTTCTTTAAGAATCTAACTCAAAAAAATAAAAAATAAAGAAGAGAGTATCACTTTCTTCTTTATTTTAATGAAAAAACGAGGTATAAAATGACAAACTTGAAGTTAAAATCAATTGCAGTATATCATGGTGAAAAGGTTGTTGACAACGATTTCTATGTTGAACATTTTGCAAAACAGGGTAAAGATGTGAAGCATTTTCTATCCGACGTAATCGGTAGAGATAAGCGTTACATGATTGACCCAACAAAAGAAAACAGCTTGACTATGGCTTTAAATGCTGTTGAAAGTGCTTTAAAGAAAGCTGACTTAACTGGTGAAGATATTGATATGATTATTTATTCTGCACTCCTACCTGAATATGTCGTGCCACCTAGTTCAATTTATATACATAATGCAATTAAGGGCAATAAGAAGTGCATTTGCTTTGACATTAACTCTGTTTGTGCTGGAATGACTATTTCTCTTGACATAGTAAGCAAGTATATGCACTCTAGTGACTCAATTAAGCGTGCTTTAATCGTTGGTGCTGATTATGTCAACATTCTTTTAAACCAAAGCAATGAGCTATGCTACGGGCATTATGGCGACGCTTCCTGTGCATTAATTATAGAAAAAACTGATGAGAATTGTGGCGTCTTAGGCTCAAAATGCTACGTTAACTCATGTGAATATAAAAATGTAACTTTCCCAGCTTGTGGTGTGTCAAACATTCCCAGAACAGACGATAAAGAGAAATGGCTACTCGACTGGAAACCATTTGAAAATGTATCACTCGAAAGAGCTTTCAGCAGTATGAACGAACTACTAGCTGAAAATAATCTCACTAAAGATAATATTAAAATGTTCTGCTTCTCTCAATATGCTCTCTCAAACGTTAGAACACTTCGTGAAATGCTTGATATTGGAGAGGAAAGAAGTATTTTTATAGGCGATGAGTATGGCTACACAGGAACATCAAGCCCCTTTATCGCTTTATATGAGTCGATAGAAAGAGGCTTAGTTAAACGTGGCGACCATGTTATGTTCTGGACAATCGGTGCTGGCTCACAAAATATTGCTTTGCTTTTCAAATATTAACTTATACATATAGTTGTATCTCCGATGGATTTATAATGAGGCTCTGCCCAAAACTTAGCCAAAGTAAATACTTCCATCTAAGCTCCTCATTATAAAATCTTCGATTTTATGAGATTACTTAATACAAGTTTATAAAAGGTGAACTCCTTTGGATATAAAAAGACCGACACTAATTTGTGTCGGTCAATTTTTTATTTATTATTGCTATCAATAAAAGCTACAATGTCACCAACTGTTTTCATCTTTTCAACTGCATCATCGTCAATTTCCATATCGAATTCCTCTTCAATTGACATTATCAAATCAACAACGTCCAATGAATCAGCTCCTAAATCTTCAGCAACTTTAGAATCCAATGTTATTTTCTCAGCGTCAACATCAAGTTGGTCTACAATAATACTTTTCACCTTTTCAAAAACCATATTCAACCTCCATTCAAGCTAAATTTTAATAGCATCACAGCAAAACAGTCTTACATTAAATGTCAGATGTAAATACTCAAACGCATATATAAAGGCAAATTGCCATTATAACGTATCTAATTGGAAACATTTCCATTTTCCTCGAACTCACCAATTTTTCTAAACTTAGTATAACGTTCTTTCAGCAAAACGTCAATATCTTTTTGACATTTTTCATCTACTTTTTCCAACAAAAATTCCTTAATATTTTCAGAAATTTTGTACAAATCGTTATGTGCTCCACCAACTGGCTCTTCAATTATCGTTTCAGCAACCCCAAACCCAACTAAATCCTCAGCCGTACACTTTACTATTTGGCAAGCTTCCTTTTCTCGACTTGCATCTTTCCAAAGAATATTCGCAAACCCTCTCGGTGAAATTACGGAATAAAGTGCATTTTCAAGCATTGCAAGTTCATCACAAACGCCCAAAGCCAACGCACCACCACTTCCACCCTCGCCTAAAACAATGGATACAACAGGAGTTCTAAGCAACATAAACTCAGCAAGGTTTCTAGCAATAGCCTCACCCTGTCCCCTAGCCTCAGCATCAACACCACAGAACGCTCCAGGAGTGTCTATCAGGCATATCACAGGGCGATTAAACTTTTCAGCCTGTTTTGCAAGCCTTAACGCTTTTCTATACCCCTCAGGATGTGGCATGGCGAAGTTTGACTTTTTATTCTCATCAATATTCCTACCCTTAACCTGTGCTAAAACCGTAACAGCTCGGTCACCAAGCCTACCTACACCACCGATAATCGCACCATCATCACCATATAATCTATCGCCATGCATCTCAAAAAAGTCGTCAAAAATCTGTGGTATATAGTCCCTAACAGTCGGACGATTTTTATTCCTTATAAGTTCAAGTCGTTCATACGCACTAAGCTTATTCATTTTTATACCTCGATTTCCCATTAGTTGTTATACCTGTTTTCATCTGTATATCCATGAAGCTTCAACAAATGTGCCACCGTGCTTCTCATTCTTTTTCTTTCAACAATCATATCAACAAAGCCCTTTTCAAGCATAAATTCTGCTGATTGGAAATAATCAGGCAATCTCTGCCTAATTGTACCCTCAATAACCCTACGTCCCGCAAAGCCAACAAGCACCTTTGGTTCAGCAATGATAATATCACCTAGTGATGCAAACGACGCTGTAACGCCACCTGTTGTGGGGTCTGTAAGCACTGTTATATATAGAAGTCCCTGTTCGGAATGTTTTGCAATTGCTCCTGAAGTTTTAGCCATCTGCATTAGGGAAATTATGCCTTCTTGCATTCTTGCACCACCCGATGCACAGAAAATGATAATTGGTAGCTTTTTTTTCGTTGCAGTTTCAATCGCCCTCGTTAGCTTTTCGCCGACAACGCTACCCATAGAAGCCATCATAAATCTTGAATCCATTATGCCAAGAACGACCTTAACACCCCTAATTGTCGCCTCACCCGTTACAACTGCGTCATTCAAATCAGTTTCACACCTAAGCTTAGCCTGTTTTTCAGGGTATCCTGGAAAGTCTATTGGATTTTTGCTAATCATATTGCTATCATACTCAACAAAGCTACCCTTATCAACAGTTAGCTTTAGCCTTTCTTTTGCAGTAAGTCTGCCATGATAATCGCAATTTGGGCATACCTTATTCAGTGCTGAAAACTCCTCACTGAAAACCGTTTGCTGACATCTTGGGCATTTATACAGCAAATCCTCTGGAATATTTCCCTTACGAGCGTCACCAGCAGGCTTTCCCTCTGTACCATTAAATCTTGTTTTAACTACCTTAAACAAATCTTCTAACATTTACTTCACCACCATTTTCTATGATTAAACATAGCCTCTATTTTTTCATCAGCCTACTTAAAAAGCCTATATCATATTCACCATTTTCAAAGCTAGGGTTTTTTATCAATTCAAGTTGGAAATCAATATTTGTATCCACACCCTCAACAATAAATTCCGACAATGCCCACCTCATTTTCATTATCGCATCTTCACGAGTTGGTGCATAAACAATCAGCTTTGCAATCATTGAATCGTAATATGGAGTAATTGTATACCCTTGATACGCAGCACTATCTATTCTTATTCCAGGTCCACCAGGTGTATGCAATGCCATAATCTTTCCAGGAGATGGTCTAAATCCCATAGATGGATTTTCAGCATTTATTCTGCACTCAATGGAATGTCCAGTTATTTTTATATCTTTCTGTGTAAACGAAAGCACTTCATCACCTGCAATCTTCAGCTGTGACTTTACAAGGTCAATTCCTGTTACAAATTCAGTTACAGGATGTTCAACTTGAATACGAGTGTTCATCTCCATAAAATAAAAATCAAGGTTTTTATCAACCAAAAACTCAATCGTTCCGACATTATAGTATCCACAAGCCTTAGCCGCCTTAACAGCCGCCTCACCCATCTTTTTGCGTAACTCCTCCGTCATAATCGGACTTGGACTCTCCTCCAAAACCTTTTGGTTACGCCTTTGCATACTGCAATCTCTTTCGCCCAAATGCACGACATTTCCATGCTTATCAGCAACAATTTGTATCTCAACATGGCGAGGATTTATAATAAACTTTTCTAAATAAACCCCATCATCACCAAAAAAACTCTGTGACTCCTGTTTAGCAGCAGTAATCTGTGCCTCAAGTTCGCTTTCCTTTTCAACAAGGCGAATACCTCTGCCACCACCACCAGCTGATGCCTTAACCAAAACAGGATAACCAATTTCCTCAGCAATCTGCCTTGCGTCCTCAACATTTTTTACAGCACCATCAGAGCCAGGAATTACAGGGATTCCTGCCTTTTTCATAGTTTCTTTAGCCGTCGCCTTATCGCCCAACATTTCAATTGATTCAGGGCTAGGACCAATAAAAGTTATACCACATTTATTGCATTGCCTTGCAAAATCTGCATTTTCAGATAAAAATCCAAAGCCAGGATGAACAGCATCACTGCCCGTAATTTCACAAGCTGCAAGCAATGCCTTTGAATTTAAGTAACTATCTTTTGTATTAGCAGGTCCAATGCAAACTGCCTCATCAGCAATCTGTGCGTGTAGGGAATTTTTATCTGCAGTGGAATATACTGCAACGCAACGTATTCCTAATTCACGACAAGCCCTAATTATTCTAACGGCGATTTCGCCTCTATTTGCTATCAATACTTTCTCAAACATTTCAGTAATTCCCATCTATTTAGCTTATTTATCTTGCTATTTAAGAGCAAATGAAATTTCTGCTGAAACAGCCTTTACCCCGTCAACGCTTGCAATAGCCTTTCCAACTCCAACAGGACCTCTTACCTTTATAATTTCTACTTCAAGCAGAAGTGTATCACCAGGCACGACCTGACGGCGAAATTTCGCCTTATCAACACCAGCTAAAAAGCCAATTTTGCCCTTATGCTCCTCCATAGAAAGCATAGCAACAGCACCAGCCTGTGCAAGCATTTCAATCATCAAAACGCCAGGTACAACTGGATATTCAGGGAAATGCCCCTTGAACCAAAAGTCATCTGCCTTTATATGTTTTCTTGCAACAATTCGCTTACCCAACTCCATCTCTATCACTTCATCAATCAATAAAAATGGATCTCTATGTGGAATAATCTCCTTAATTTGCTCTTGATTCAAAACTATATCCATTTTACACTCCTATTAGCTAATTATCATTATCGTTTGGTCAAATTCAACTGGCTTACCATTTTCAACCAATATCTCTGTTACTGTTCCGTCAAATTCACTCTGAATTTCATTCATCAGCTTCATCGACTCAATTATCATGATAACATCACCCTTTTTCACCTTTTGACCAACCTTTACAAAAGGCTCTTTATCAGGTGCAGGAGTTAGATAAAAAGTTCCGATAATTGGTGCTTTAACAGCATTCCCACACACCTCAGGCTTTGTAGTTACAGCCACAGCAGCAGCCGTTCCGTCCTCCGTAACTGCTGACGCAGCAGCCATTTGTGCTGGCTGAGAGCATTGTGAAGAATTAATCATACCACTTGACTGCACAACCCTTTCCTTTTTACCCTCAATAAGAATTTTGCAATCATCTAATTTAATCTCAAACTTGCCGAGATTTTTCTCAGCCACAAGGTTAATAAGTTCTTTTATTTCACTGAAGGATAAGTTGCAAGCTTTGTTTTCATTCATTTTGTTTCCTCCAAATATTTCTTGTATATTATACCACTTTATAAGTTGCAAATATGCTCTCTGCCAACCCTACATTCCATTAATTTTGAGAATGAGAACTGCAATTTTTTATTACATATATGAATACATACGGTTACTTTACCTTTTTTATGCAAAGTGTTGCATTATGTCCACCAAAGCCTAGTGAATTCGACAACGCAACATTCACTTCCTGTTCAACATTACCCTCTACACAATAATCCAAATCACATTCTTCATCATAAACCTTATAACCCAATGTTTTGTGTATCATCGAATTATTTATCTGCAATACTGTTGCAATTGCCTCAACAGCACCCGCAGCACCGAGAAGATGCCCAATCATTGACTTTGTGGAATTAATCTTAACCTTTGCCGCTGCCTCATCACCAAGTGCAAGCTTTATCGCCTTTGTTTCATATTTATCATTCAAACCAGTTGATGTTCCATGTGCATTAATATAATCCACCTGTTCAGCCGTCAACCCAGCCTCCTCATAAGCGTGTTTCATCGCCATACTAGCAGCCTCACCCTCAGGTGATGGGGAAGTCATATGAAAAGCGTCACAAGTTGCACCGTATCCAGCTATTTCAGCATAAATAGTTGCTCCCCTTGCCACAGCGTGTTCATACTCCTCAATAAGAAGTATTCCACTACCCTCACCTAAAACAAAGCCCCCTCTTTCCTTATCAAAAGGAATAGACGCTCTTTCAACATCATCAGACTTAGACAATGCTTTCATATTATTAAATCCACCCAACGAAAACTCTGTAATACAGCTTTCTGTACCACCACAAAGGCAAACATCAAGATAACCGTCCTTAATCTTACGGAAAGCCTCTCCTATTGCATGAGTAGCAGATGAACAAGCAGTCACTGTTGAAAAGTTATCGCCCTTAAAGCCAGTTTTCATAGCAACAGTACCCGCAGCCATATTTGCAATCATCATAGGCACATAGAAAACAGAAATCCTCTTAGGGCCTTTCTCCAAATACTTCGCATGCTCCTGTTGTGTAAGACCAAGCCCACCTATTCCACAACCGATAATTACACCCGCTCTAAAAGGGTCAATATCCTTAAAATTAGAGCCACTATTTTTCAATGCCTCCATTGCAGATATTACCGAAAATTGAGTAAATCTGTCAATCCTTTTTGACTCTTTTTTATCTATATATTCTGAGCAATCGAAATCCTTTACTGCTCCAACAACTTTTATATCAAAATCATCCGAAGTATCTCTACCCTCCATATCTTTAAGGTATGAAAGACCATTTTTGTTTTCTTTAATATTATTCCAAAATGTATCTACATTATTTCCTAAGGGATTTACAGTACCCATCCCTGTTATTACTACTCTTTTCATGTCATTACCCTCATTTTACTTTAAATCTGCTCTAATTTATTTATACCTAATTTGTAATTAATTCACTTTAATCAAGCAATTAATACCATATTACATTGACAAACCGCCACTAATTTCAATCGTCTGCCCTGTAACATAACTTGCATCATCAGAACTAAGGAAAGAAACTACTCCTGCAATTTCCTCAACTTGACCATATCTTTTCATAGCTATTACATTTAACATAGCATTTTTTTGCTCATCTGTCAAGGCGTCCGTCATAGGTGTCTGAATAAATCCAGGTGCAACCGCATTAACAGTAATCCCCCTTGAGCCTAGTTCCTTTGCACCAGTCTTTGTCATGCCGATTATCGCAGCCTTTGACGCAGAATAGTTAATCTGCCCAGCATTACCATGTAATCCAGCAACTGACGAAACATTAATTATCCTACCACTTTTTTGCCTTATCATAACATTCCCAACAAACTTCATCATATTAAAAACGCTTTTTTGGTTTACAGCAATTACAGTATCATAATTCTCTTCGCTCATTCTCGCCATCAAGCCATCTTTAGTAATACCAGCGTTATTAACCAATGTATCAATACTTCCAAAACGCTCCTTAACAGCTTTTGTCATGTTCTCACATTCATCATATTTTGAAACATCTGCAATAAAACAATCAGCCTCTACGCCAAATTCTCTACATTCCTCTGCAACCATTTCGCCTTTAGGCATTTCATCCTCCGAACGACAGTTTATCGCTATATTATAACCGTCCTTAGCAAGCCTTTTAGCTATGCAAGCCCCAATTCCCTGTGTTGAACCTGTTACCAATGCTGTCTTTGCCATGTTTTCCTCCCAATCTTTTTTTACACTAATAATTTATTTTTTCTATCTGTATCTATATAGTTAATCAGTAATCTTCAAAAGCCTTCTAGCGTCACCAATAATCTCATCAATTATCGCCTTACAAGTCATTCGCTCATTTACAAGCCCTGAAATAGCACCAGCAAGGAACGTTCCCTCATCAATATCTCCGTCCTGAACAGCTTTTCTTAATGAACCAAGAGTTTTCTCCTCAAATTCTTCAGGAGTTCCCCCGTCCCTTTCAAATGTCAACAAGCCCTTTGCAAATTTAGTTTTAACACCTCTGCAAGGGTGTCCAGTAAACCTTCCAGTAACAATACTGTCCGTATCCTTTGCCTTTAAAACCATTTCCTTGTAATTCTCATGTATCTGACATTCCTCAGCTACAAGAAAACGTGTGCCTATCTGAATTCCCTCTGCACCAAGCATGAACGTTGCTGCCATACCTCTGCCGTCAGCAATTCCTCCTGCCGCTATAACAGGAATTGATACTCCATCAACTACCTGTGGTACAAGACACATAGTTGTGTTTTCTCCAATATGTCCTCCACTTTCAGTTCCCTCAGCAACAACTGCATCAGCACCAGCACGTTCCATTCTCTTTGCAAGAGCAACAGTCGGAATAACAGGAATTATCTTAACTCCTGCCTCTTTCCAAGCAGTCATGTATTTACCAGGATTTCCAGCACCCGTTGTAACAAATGCTACCTTTTCATCAATTACTAGCTGTGCTAAATCCTCCGAGTTAGGACTCATAAGCATAATATTCACGCCAAACGGCTTGTCTGTAAGCTCCTTAGCTTTCCTTATTTCACTTCTTAAATAATCAATAGGTGCAGATCCACCAGCGATAATTCCAGCACCTCCTGCATTCGATACTGCACTTGCAAGTGTGCTTTCTGCAACCCATGCCATTCCACCCTGTAAAATAGGATACTTTATTCCAAGTAATTCAGTTATTTTAGTTTTCATTTTATTTTCCTCCATTATAAGTAAGCCTGTT
>CAZSZG010000034.1:0-16738 GCA_964610805.1 uncultured Oscillospiraceae bacterium | reverse complement strand
AAAAATTCACTACCTCTTTCTATACTTATGCATAATTTTTTTAATAGGTGATTTAACTCTTATAGATTTTATCGCCTTATACATTCCGACATAGTCATAATTCCCTTTAGGCAGACGCTCAAGCGTGTTGTATAGCTCATTTGCGTGAATCCCCAAACCATTAGGTATAATAGTTTTATCGTTAGCGAAAACTACTATGGGATGGATTTGAAAGTTTTTATAGCCAAGTTTTAATAGATGGTGTTTAACGTTATCGGTATGCGTTTTGTTTTGCATTTTTGGATTATACAGGCTGAACTTTTTCGAGCCGATATAATGGTCTAGATATTTTCCAGTACCCTCAACACGTCCACCGATATTTTTTGTTTCGATAACAGCAACGCCGAATTTTCCAAAAACAATGTGGTCAACCTCACAAGTTTCATTATAAAGTGGCAGATACGCTCCGTTTAGCAACTTGCATTTTCCCTGTCTTGAAAACTTCTTTATGATTTTTGCAACTTTTTCCTCTCCCATTTTCCCAATGTTTTTCCCGACCTTGTTTTTATTGATTTTTTTTAAAAATAAGCATAAAACACTAATCAAAACAATAACAGCACAAACAATCAATATAACTTGTATCTTATCCACAAGGTTTCCTCCTAATCTCAAAAATATTTAATAAATGTAAAGCAATTTTATTTCCACAATTTTAATTGTAACACATCAGAATAATTTTTCAACCCTTGCGAATAATAATTTCATGAACATGTTATGTTAAAACATTATTTAATATGTTCAAGGAAATGGGGTGTTCAGTATGTGGGATAAACTTGCTCTTATATTGCTAATTATAGGTGGAGTAAACTGGGGACTAGTCGGCATTTTTGAATTTGACATGGTAGCATGGCTATTTGGTGGTGCTGCTGCTGCAATTAGTAGGGTTATATACATCTTGGTTGCACTTTCTGCAATTTGGTGTATATCACTTCTATTCAGACGGGAATCCCTTGTTGAAGTCGCTGAAGGCTAAGAGAAACAACTCATAAGTAATGGGCTTATTGTATACCTTAACGGTGCCGCAAGCAATATACAGTAAGCCTATATTTTTTCATTATATTTTCCCTTTATTTTCATATAATTTTCACATTGTTAATATAATATATATAAAGAGAGAAAACCAACCATATAATTAATAGCTTACATAGTGCATTAAAAAACTCACAAATGCCACCCTCATAGTGATATGAGGGCAATTTTTTTGCCTAAAACACAAAATATCATTCTAAAAGGGAAATGTTTAACCTAACATAAAAGAAACCAGAAAGCCAAAGCCCCCTGATTACTTTTTATCTAATGAAGTAAATATAACCGTTTGGTTTTTACCATTACTTTTAGCATAATATAAAGCTTGGTCAGCCTCATTAAAGAAATCTACATTTGACATCATGTTCGGATAATCGCCCGTAATTCCACAACTAAATGTCACTGACTTATTATCCATCTGTTGAAATTCAATTTCAGAAAATTCTTTACGAAGATTTTCAACAATAGTATATGATTCAAAGGTTGTCATTTCCTTGAAAATAATCGAGAATTCCTCACCACCATAACGTGCAGTTAGTATTCTTTTGCTGGATATATCGCTAAGCATATCAGCAAGCTTAACAAGAACAATATCACCAACTGAATGTCCATAGGTATCATTAACTAATTTAAAATTATCAATATCAATCACGGCAACGCATACCTTATCGTATTGTTTCATCGCAACTGTAAGTGAGTCATAAAATATTTTCTGATTATAAAGCTTAGTTAGTGGGTCACGCTTTACTTGTTCAATTATATCCGTCTGACGCAGGCTGTTAGAATTTGTCATAAACAGATATTCTAAATGATAATTAATAAGAACATTAGTGAAAATATATGAGCATAAAATTACAGCAAAAGCGATAAGTGCATCAGCGTAATAATTTACAAAGGTAAGTGGAATTAACGACATATAATTTGCATAATAAACTGTCGCACCGAAAAAAACGACTGTGACAAGCACGACGACTCCAGTAAGCTTTTTGTTTGCAAACATTGATGTAATGAAAATTGGAAAACAGAATATCGTTATTAAAACTGGAAGTATATAATGTGTTATTGCAATATTAAAACAAATAATAGATATTGCGGTAACCATTGTAAAGCTTTTTACAGATTCCTTTTTTATTGTAGCTTCAAGAACGTGGTAAATTGTAGCAACTACTACGTTTATAGATGTTGGTTTTGCAATATATCGAATTAAATATTCCATTATTCGTTCATCGGGTAAGCTTTTTTCAAAATATCTATATGATACAAAAAAAGCTAATTCAGTTACTAAGCAAATAAAAATTGAAAACCAAATAGTTTTTCTAATTGTAACTTTAAGCCTTAGTGTATGCCGTATTTCATTATTAGATTCATTTTTCATGGTCACCACCACCTTTCCAACAGCGTAAATATAATATTTATAATTACGGTGGTCTTAATACTAATATTATATAACAAAGAAGTGAAATAAAAAACAACATTTCTTGAACAAATCATGTAATATTAGGTTAAATACAAGTTGCTTACAAAGATGACTGGTGTTTAATTCTATATTTTAGGTATATCAAACAAACTTATGCCATTTGTACAAGTTATATCCAAAACCTCTTGTGCAGTGATATTTTTAATCTCGGCAATTTTTTTAGCAATATTTGCAATCATTGAACTATCAGAGCGTTTTCCACGAAATGGTTCAGGAGCCATGTACGGACAATCAGTTTCAAGCATAAGCCTGTCCATAGGAATAACTTGTAATGCCTCGATAGCCTTTCTTGCATTCTTAAAAGTAATCACACCAGTAAAGCTTATATACATTCCAAGTGCAATAATTTCCCTTGCAGTTTCTGTTGAACCAGAAAAGCAGTGCATAACACCGTTCGGTTTATGCTTTTTCAGCAAATTCATACAATCCTCTGTCGCATCTCTTGAATGAACAATTACAGGCAAATTCAGCTTTTTAGCAAGAACAAGCTGTTCCTCAAAAAAATTCAGCTGTAAATCCCTATCATAACCGTCATAATGGTAATCAAGACCAATTTCGCCAATCGCAACAACCTTTTCATGACTAGCAAGCTTTTCAAGCGTTTTTAAGTAATCACTATCAGTTTCATTTATGCTCTCTGGGTGAACTCCAACTGATGAAAATATATAATCAAACCTATTTGAAATATCAATATTTTGCCAAGATGTTTCAAGGCTTGACGCAGCAAGCATAACAAATTTAACGCCCTTTGACGGAAGTGATGAAAGCAACTCATCTCTATCATCATCAAAGGCATCTGCTGTGTAATGTGCATGAGTATCGAAAATATTATTAAGCAAAACCAAGCCTCCTATTCAATGATGTATAGTTATTTACTCTCTGCTAAACCAGTATTTTACATCTTCTTTTAAACTCTTGTCAAGTTCAAAATAACCATTTTCCAACTCTGTACCAATAGGATTTCTGAATTCAGCAGGGTCATTCCCTTGCTTTAGGAGATATTTGAGGGCAGTACTACTTTCGCTATAATCAATCAATGAAATGTCAGATTCAACCAAGTTTATGACAGTAGTAAAGCTATTATCAAGCCCAGCAGCAATTCTTTCACCACTTACTTGATTTAGCATTGACGAAACAATAGTACTCACCATTATCATTCTTTGCTGTTCACCGTTTTTATATCCCCTATAAGTGACAAGTTTTTGAATTTGTGCAGCAGCAAGATATTGCTCACCCGACTCCATATCATCAACATCACTTGGAACATAAATCTGAACACCACCTAAAATATCGCAGATTTTCTGAAACCCTTCGCCATTCATTTTCATATATCTATCAATCGGAACGCCTAAAAGCGACTCAAGAGAGTTTTTAGTTTCAATAACTCCACCATTATTGTAATGCTCTTCTAATGATAAAATCTGTCCATCATAGTCAATAATAGAAGTTGACGCCAAAGGAATACAGACATATCTTGTCTTTTCAGGGTCAATTCTCAAAACCATAAAGGTTACTGGAGAATTGCTATCTTCAGGGTCGAAAATCAGCATAAGAGTTTTGCTATCTTCAGCAGTCGGCGTATAATATTCGTTCGTTTCAACTGAATCAGGTGTTGAGGACTTACCATTATTATCAACCTTGTTAAAAATATACAGGGCTGCTCCACCTATGATAATTAATGAGATTAGTATTGTCAAAAGGAACGGTATTGCCGTACTCCCCATTTTTTGTTTCTGCTTTGCCATAAAAAACCTCCGTAAGTATAATTATATGTTGTAAAACTGTTGAAAACTCATGATTTATTGTTGAAACCTTAAAAACTATGTTGAAAGAACTGTTGAAACCGTTGAAAGATGACGGTTTTTTAAGGTTAAAAAAATGTTTAAAGTTTTATTGTATGTTAAAAAGTTGTTGAAATTCAATTTAGATAGTGTTATAATATGATTTATAAACTTCATTAATTTCGGCAGTGTTAATGACATCAGCTTTTTTGCCTTTTTTCTGGGCATATTTTATAGTTTGCCCAGTGCCACTTGCGTAATCATTGACAACTGCAATAAGTTTTGACGAATTGTCAACCATGTATTGATTGCGTATTCTATAGCAATTTGCATGATAGCTAGGGCTTGTGCAGACTATTTTATCAGCATGAAACAGAGCGTATTCCAGCATATACTTATCTTCGCCTGTGAATTTATTGCCATGATCTTCCGTAGGTTTAACACAGATAAGGGATAATTCAGGGTGCTGGCTTTTTAATTCAAGCACAAACATTGCTGCCCAAAGGTCAATTCCTCTTGCAAGTCCCGTGATAAAATGGGTGTATCCCTCTTGAATTGAACTGTGGATTCTATAATAGAGCATACTTTTTATTATTTTTGTACGTCTATCTGACCAATCACCTTTACCTGGAAGTTTCATTGGGCGGTGTCCCGAAAAGCAAACAGTTTTTTCTATCATAATATTATCCTTTACCTTTCATAATATTATCTTTTACAGAATAAATTTATAAAATGAGGAATCCAGAGAGAATTATTCTATCTGGCAGGGTTTGGGGTAGAGCCTCATTATAAATCCATTGGAGATACCATTTTTTCTTTTTAAGTTTAGCTGACTAACAATTAATTATAGCATAGCTTAGATAAAATTTCAAGCATAAAAGGAGAATAAAGACATTGGAACCATATCGAAAGAGAGCATGGGCAGAAATAAGCCTTAATAGTCTTGAAGAAAACATAAAGAGCATACGGGAAAGCCTTATGCCAGAAACTGAAATTATGGCAGTAATAAAGGCTGACGCATACGGGCATGGTGAGGGTGAGATATGCCATAAGCTTGAGCAAATTGGTATAAAATATTTTGCTGTATCAAATCTTGATGAGGCAGTGAGTGTTCGTGAGCATTGCAGTAGTGGAGATATTCTTATTTTAGGTTATACTCCATCTGAGTATGCAAAAGAACTTGAACGATTTAATATAATACAGGGCGTTGTTTCAATGGAACACGCATTAGAATTATCGCAAAATGCCAACAATAAAGTCCGTTGTCATATAAAGGTAGATACGGGAATGGGCAGAGTTGGGTTAAAGCACGATAATGTGTCGGATTGTGTTGATGAAATAGAAAACATAATTAAGCTTAGAAATCTTTCTGTTGAGGGAATTTATACGCATTTGGCAGTTGCTGATAGCGATGATGAAAGCGATATTACATACACAAATGCACAGATAGATTATATTCTATCTGTTTATGATGAGCTGAAAAACAGGGGGATAAGCTTGCCCCATGTTCATTTTCTGAATAGTGCAGGTGCTTGTTATCATAATAGTGGTAGGAGTACTCTTGCAAGGATTGGAATTATTATGTATGGCTTGCACCCTAATTATGAGATGGATTTGCCATATGAGTTAAAGCCTGTTTTGGCTCTAAAGGCGATTATTTCACAGGTTAAGACTATTCATGAGGGGGATTTTGTAAGCTATGGCAGAACTTTTTGTGCTAAATCCTCAATAAAGGTTGCTACTGTTACTGTCGGCTATGCAGATGGTTATTCACGTCTTTTATCTTCAAGGGGAGAGGCACTTGTACAGGGGCAAAGGTGTAAAATAATCGGTAGAGTCTGCATGGACCAGCTTGTACTTGATGTTTCATGCCTTGAAGATGTACACGCTGGCGAAATTGTAACGCTTATCGGGCGAGATGGCGAGGAGATTATTACTGCTGACGAGCTTGCAAGCGTTTATGGAACTATCGGCTATGAGGTTGTATGTGGAATTTCAAAACGTGTACCAAGAATTTATATTTAGTGAATATTTATATTAACTGTACGCCCTAGAAATACAAGCGTATTTCACAAATAAACAGTTTTATTGTGCGATTTTTTGTTTTTTATTACAATTGATTTTTTTCTTAAAATAAAATATACTATATATTGTAGATATAATTATAAGTGTGATACATGAATAAGTGGAATTTGGAGAGTGTGATATGGGAGTAAGGGTTGTAAAATTTGGAGGAAGTAGCCTTGCAGACGCAAAACAATTTGTTAAGGTTACAGAAATTATTAAGGCTGATGAAAGCAGAAAGTATGTAGTTCCTTCAGCACCAGGAAAACGTTTTGGTGATGATATTAAGGTTACTGATTTGCTTTATGAATGTCATGATTTAGCTAGCGATAATAAGGATATTTCAAAAGTTTTTGGTATGATTGCAGACAGATATAACGGTATTATAAGTGATTTGGGCATTGATTTGTCGCTTGATGCTGATTATGCTGAAATAAAAGAAAAACTTGTTAACCATGCTAGCAGAGATTTTGCTGCAAGCAGAGGTGAATACCTTAACGGAAAAATACTTGCTGCATATTTGGGTTATGAATTCGTTGACCCAGCAGAAATGATTGTTTTTGATAATAATGGTGTATTCTTGCTTGATGAAACAATTCAAACTATGCGTAAAAGGCTTGAAAATGTCGGACGAGCTGTTGTTCCTGGATTTTATGGAGCAATGAAAAATGGTAAGATAAAAACATTTTCAAGAGGTGGCTCTGATATAACAGGCTCTATTGTTGCAAGGGGCGTAAATGCTGATATATACGAAAATTGGACAGATGTATCAGGCTTTCTTGTTGCTGATCCAAGAGTAGTTGAGAACCCAAGTGTAATTAAGACAATAACATATAGGGAACTTCGTGAGCTTTCATACATGGGTGCGACTGTTTTGCATGAGGACGCAATTTTCCCTGTAAAAACTGTTGGAATACCTATTAATATTAGGAATACAAATGAGCCTAGTGCAAGTGGTACTATGATTGTTTCTGATGATACTAATGAGGAGTTGCCAAAATTTATTATTACAGGAATTGCTGGCAAAAAAGGCTTTGCTTCTATTAATATAGAAAAGGCGATGATGAATAGCGAATTGGGGTTTGGGAGAAATGTGCTTGAAGTGCTTGAGAATAACGGAATTTCCTTTGAGCATATGCCGTCGGGAATTGACACAATGAGTATTGTTTTTAATTCAGCTTTGCTTGATGGCAAGGAGGACACCGTTATTTCTCAGCTTAGGAAGAGGGTTAATCCTGACCATATTGAAGTTGAGCATAATATCGCTGTACTTGCTGTTGTGGGGAGGGGTATGAGGAAAACTAGGGGCACTGCAGCTAGAATTTTCGCTGCTTTATCACATGCAAGGATTAATGTAAAGATGATTGATCAAGGCTCTAGTGAGTTGAATGTTATTGTCGGTGTGGGCGAACAGGATTTTGAGGAGGCTACCCGTAAGATTTACGAAATGTTCGTGCTAAGTGGTGAAGAGCAGTAGGATAAAGTGAAAGTATCCCCCTTTGTGAATGGCTGGCGATGTTGTGGCATTGTTGGTCGGTTGTGGAGGGGGTTTTTGCTTATTCACCACATGACTTTCGCTTTGCTTTTCACCATAGAATTTACTTTTACTTGTTTTGCATATACACCCACCTAAATCTAGCGATATATTTATGCCAGAACAAGTCTAAACCGCTTTTCTTTGGTTCATTTCTTTGTACACACAAAGAAATGAACACTTATAACTAAATTTAACAATACGGAAAGTATATTCAAAGAAATCAAGGTAAACAAGAACCAAAGCGAAAGCAAAACAAACAGCCAAGCGGTGAATGAGCAACACCAACATTAGTTTATTGTTTTTATCTATATTGCTATAAAAATAATTCTATCCACTATTTTAATCGAAAAATAATTGACAAAACATAATAAAAGTTGTATTATTAGAAGAATAACAAGTTTTATAAAGTTAAACGTTGAATGGCATTATATGCTCTTTGTCTTCGATAAAAATTAGGAGGATTTCTTATGTTAACAGATGAAAAAGGTAAATTTCAAAAGGAAGGCTTAACCTTTGATGATGTTTTGCTTATCCCTGCGGAATCAGATGTGACGCCGAATATGATTAAGCTTGAAACAAAGCTCGCTGGAAGCATAAAACTAAACACACCAGTAATGACAGCAGCGATGGACACAGTTACAGAATCAAAAATGGCTATTGCTATCGCCAGAGAGGGCGGTATTGGTATTATTCATAAGAATATGAGCATTGAAAAACAGGTTGATGAGGTTGATAAGGTTAAACGTTCAGAAAATGGCGTAATAGTCAACCCTTTCTCATTAACAGAAAATCACTATGTCTATGACGCAGATGAATTGATGGCAAAATATAAGATTTCAGGTGTGCCAATTGTTGATAGCACAGGTAAGCTTATCGGTATTATTACTAACCGAGATATGCGTTTTTTAACTGATTTTAGTACAAGAATTACAGATGTTATGACGAAGAAAAACCTTGTTACTGGTGATGTTGGAACAACTTTAGAGGAAGCACAGGCAATTCTATGCAAACATAAAATAGAAAAACTTCCATTGGTTGATAGTGAAGGAAAATTAAAGGGGCTTATAACTGTTAAGGATATTGAGAAGGCTGTGCAGTATCCAAATTCTGCAAGGGATAGCAGAGGGAGATTGGTTTGTGGTGCGGCGATTGGCGTAACTGCTGATATACTTGAAAGAGCAGGTGCTTTGATTGATGCACAGGTTGACGTTTTGGTTTTGGATTCTGCACATGGACATAGCATGAATATTATTGAAAGCATTAAAAAGGTAAAGGCTGCATTTCCTAATACACCTATTATTGCTGGAAATATCGCAACGGCAGCGGCTGCTGAGGCACTTATTGCTGCTGGAGCTGACGCATTAAAGGTGGGAATTGGTCCTGGTTCAATTTGTACAACTCGTGTAATTGCAGGCATTGGTATTCCACAAATTACTGCTGTTTATGATGTTGCAAGCGTTGCAGACAAGCATGGTATTCCAGTAATTGCTGATGGAGGAATAAAATATTCGGGTGACATTGTTAAGGCACTTGCTGCTGGAGCAGACGTTGTTATGTTAGGCTCATTGCTTGCTGGCTGTGAGGAAGCACCTGGAGCTATGGAAATTTTTCAAGGCCGTTCGTTTAAGGTTTATAGAGGAATGGGAAGTCTTGCGGCAATGGAAGCTGGAAGTAAGGATAGATATTTCCAAGAAAACTCTAAAAAGCTCGTTCCAGAGGGCGTTGAGGGACGTGTTCCATATAAGGGAGCGTTGGCAGAAACGATTTATCAGCTTGCTGGAGGAATTCGTTCGGGTATGGGTTACTGTGGCTGTAAGGATATACCAACATTACATGATAAAGCAAAATTTATTAGAATAACGGGTGCTGGACTAAGGGAAAGTCACCCTCATGATATATATATTACAAAGGAATCTCCAAATTACTCGGCTCAAATATAGGGATTTTTATAATGGGGAGTCCAGAGCCATAATATAAATCCATTAGAGATACAATTTCACGTTTTAAGCAGGGTGGTAAACCCTGCTTTTTATTTATTATAGTATAATAAATTATAAAATAATTGTTCTATGTGGAACATTTTATATTATACTTAAAAAATACTTGAAATTTGTATAAAGTATGATATAATTATTAATATGATGTTGTAAAGGAGTAGCTATGGGCGACGATAGAACTGATATGTTAAATATATTACTTAAATTTGGACTATTGTTTTTTGGCATTTTTGCGTTGGTGTTCGTTATTGCTTTGTTAACTCCACGCATTGCTAAAATGATTAAACCAAAGGATAAACCGAAAAGTCCCGATGAGATGGTTGATGAAAAGGACTACGATGTTAAAGGGATTTATGACGCTCAGACTGCTGATGATAAAGAAAATTTGAATAATAAAGGTGAGAACGATGGCTAAAAATAATAAGAAGATGGTTGATGAGATTACCTCTATGGAGGAAGATTTTGCGAAATGGTATACGGATATTGTGAAAAAAGCTGAACTTATTGAGTATACAAGCGTTAAAGGGTGCATGGTTATTCGCCCTTATGGCTATGCGATTTGGGAGAATATGCAAAGGATCTTAGACGGAATGTTCAAGGCAACGGGGCATGAAAACGTGTGTATGCCTATGTTTATTCCTGAAAGTCTATTGCAAAAGGAAAAGGATCATGTTGAGGGGTTTGCACCTGAAGTGGCTTGGGTTACTCATGGTGGAAATGAAAAGCTTGAGGAGCGTTTGTGCGTTCGTCCAACTTCAGAAACGCTTTTTTGTGAGCATTATGCAAATATTATACATTCATACCGTGATTTACCTAAGCTTTACAATCAATGGGTAAGCGTTGTAAGGTGGGAAAAAACTACACGTCCTTTCTTGCGTTCAAGGGAATTTTTGTGGCAGGAGGGGCATACAATTCATGCAACTGCTGAAGAAGCGATTGATGAAACTGAGAAAATGCTCAATGTTTATGCAGAATTCTGTGAGAAATCTCTTGCTATGCCTGTAATTAAGGGCATTAAAACTGAAAGCGATAAGTTTGCTGGTGCAGTTTCAACCTACGCTATTGAGGCTTTGATGCATGATGGAAAAGCTTTACAGGCTGGTACTTCACATTATTTCGGTGACGGTTTTGCTAAGGCATTTGAAATTTCATATACGGATAAGGAGAACAAACAGGTTAACCCTCACCAAACCTCATGGGGCGTAACTACGAGGCTTATCGGTGCTATCATCATGACTCATGGCGATAATAACGGGCTTGTTCTACCTCCTGCTGTTGCTCCTATTCAGGCTGTTATTATTCCAATTGCACAGCATAAAGAGGGCGTTTTGGATAAGGCTAATGAGCTAAAAGAAAAATTATCGGCTGAATTCAGAGTTAAGCTTGATGATAGCGATAATTCTGCTGGCTGGAAATTCTCGGAATACGAAATGAAAGGCGTTCCTGTGCGAATTGAGATTGGTCCTAAGGATATTGAAAACGGACAGTGCGTGCTTGTTACAAGACATAATCGTGAGAAAACTATCGTTAAACTTGACGAACTAACAGAAACTGTTAAGGCAAAACTTGAAGAAGTTGCCAATGGTATCTACGCAAAGGCAATCGAAAATAGGAAAAATCACACATATGATTGCACAACTCTTGACGAAATTACACAGGTTTTAAAAGATAAAGGTGACGGTTTTGTCAAGGCAATGTGGTGTGGCGAAGAGGCTTGCGAAGATATGGTCAAGGAAAAAACTGGTGTCGGCTCACGCTGTATCCCTTTTGAACAAGAACAGCTTTCAGATAAATGTGTCTGCTGTGGAAAACCTGCTAAGAATATGGTTTACTGGGGCGTTGCTTACTAGGCTTTGAGCTTCGCTATGAGGCTGCTCGCCTCAAACTCCCGTAAACTTTTTGAAAAAAGTTTAATCAAAAACTTTATATGTTAAACAACTAAAAATGTTGAACAAAAATGTTAAAAGTTTATATAAACTTAACTATTAATTTACATCAAATTTACAACTTTAAGATTATTTTAAGCTATTGTTAGTATAATTAATTAAGTGAATTAATTCGGAGGGAGGGAGCTTAGAGCATTGCTCAAAAGCGATTATTATGGCTATAAGTACATTTAAACGTAAAGAAATTAAGTTTCTATTGAACGATGAACAGTATAAATCTCTCATACCTGCCATAAATGAACATATGATACCCGACGCTTTTTGCGTAGATGGCAGAGAATATGGCGTTTATAATATCTATTATGACACTGCTGATAGCTATTTAATAAGAGAATCCCTCGCTAAGCCATACTATAAGGAAAAAATACGGTTACGGAGCTATTATTCGCCTGCTAAGCCCGATGACCCCGTTTTTCTTGAGATAAAAAAGAAAATTGGCGGTGTTGTCGCAAAAAGGCGTGTTACATTAACCTTACAGGAAGCTGAAAATTATCTAATTAATGGGATTAAGCCCAATACTGATAAATATATACAGAAACAGGTTTTTAGTGAAATTGATGTTTTTTTACAGAGATACCCAGTTTCACCAATGCAATACATAAGCTATCAGCGTTATGCTTTTTTCGGTAGGGAGGACAGAACTTTTCGGCTTACTTTTGATAGAAATCTTACAGAACGTCGTGAGGATTTAACATTGTCAAAAGAAAACTTTGGTAAACTTATTATTCAACCTACTCAACATATTATGGAGGTAAAAATATCAGATTCAATACCAATGTGGCTTTGTGAAAAGTTGGCAGAACTGAAAATATATAAAACAAGCTTTTCCAAATATGGCAAGGCATATAAAGCTTTTGTTTATCGTAAAGTAAATAAAGAGAACAGGAGAATCAAAACCTATGCTTGATAAAATTTTCGGCACAGTATTTGGCGAGGGCGTTTCGCTAACGTTAGGACGGATGGTTTTCATTATCGTTTCTGCGATAGTTTTAGGACTTCTAATTAGTGCGTTATATTTGTATGTGCACAAAAAGGAAACCTTTGTAAAAAGTTACATATTTACAATTATAATGTTGCCACCAATGATTGCAATAATTATTTTGCTTATCGGCGATAATATTGCAAGAGCGTTCAGTTTAGCAGGTGCTTTTTCTCTTGTAAGATATAGGAGTGCACCAGGCGATCCAAGCGATATTTGTTATATCTTTTTCTCATTGGCAATCGGTCTTGCCTGTGGTTTGGGTTATATCGCATACGGTTTTGTGTTCTTTATAATGCTTAGTATTCTTACTATTATTTTGTATAAAACCAATTATGGAAACCCACCAGCATCACATATGACGTTGAAGATAACTATACCTGAAAATCTAAACTATAATGGTTTGTTTGATGAGGTGCTTGATAAATATACAACTGCATGGAGATTAAACCGTATTAAAACCGTTGATTTTGGTAGCCTTTTCGATTTGGTTTATACGATTGAGGTTGATAAGGAAAATGCCGACCAGAAGAAGTTTATTGATGAGCTACGAACGCTTAACGGAAACCTAAATATAACATTGATACTCTCAAGAAACGAAGATAAACTATATGTATAAACTTATGGCTAACGCATGAGGGCTACTCGCCCTCAAACTCCCCGTAAACTTTTTGAAAAAAGTTTAATCAAAAACTTTAAAAGTGGATTCCTTTTTTGGAATCCACTTTTTATAATATTATGGTAAATGTTGTTATATTATTTGTTGATACAGCTGTTATAGTGCCTTTATGCTTTTGAACTATTGTTTGTGCTATATTCAAGCCAAGTCCAGAGCCACCTGTATTTCTGTTTCGTGACTCATCAATTCGATAAAATCGCTCAAAAATGCGTTCTAAATGCGTATCTGGTATAACCGAGCCAGTGTTTGAAACCACAAAGCGTATTCGCCTGTTTTCCTCTTGCAACAAGACGGATATTGCTGAATTTTCACTGGAATATTTTAGTGCATTATCAATCAGAATTGTTGCTAGCTGTTTTAGCTCATCCTTATTACCAAAATATTCAATATCAGTTGAAATATTGGTATCAAGATTTTTACCATTTTCAAAAATAAACGGTTCAAACACCAAGCATACACCCGAAATAAGATGTCCAAGATTGAACTTTTCAAGGGTAGGCTTTTTATCCTTAGAGTCCGTTTTGGCGATATACAAAAGGCTTGTTACAATTTTTGACATACGAGCAGTTTCGTCTTTTATATACATGAGCCATTTTGACTGATTTTTTACAATATCATCATCATTTGCAAGTATAACATCAGTGTTGGCAGCGATTACAGTTAACGGAGTTTTCAACTCATGTGACGCATCAGCGACGAACTGTTTCTGTTTTTCCCATGCAATTGCAATCGGCTTTATAGTCCAATTTGCCAAAAGAAAGCTTAATCCCAAAAGTAAAACAAGCGAAATTGCACCAATTATTATAAAGGTTATGAGAAGTCTTTTAAGCGTTGAAAGCTCCATAGAACGATTGAGTACAACAATTTTATATCCATTTGGGGATTTTTCATAAGTATATCTGAAGTTTATATCGGAAGTTTTAAATTTGCCACTGCTATCACCACTTTTAAAAGCCTCTGCTACAATATTTTCAACAAAGCTTTCATCAGAAGTATACGATTCTGAATATTGAAAATGAACATCGTGAATTTGCTTATCAGGAGAAAGGTTGATATAAATGGTGTCACCCAGTATATTTTTTGACAGCTTATTGTCCATAGGCTTAGACCCTGTTGAGGATGGACGATTAGGAGAATTTAAGCCATCTCTATCATCTCTAAAATTATTATTTGAGTTGTTTTTAGGGGGGAGAGGCTCTTGCCTTTGATTATCAATTGGCACTGAATTGCGTTCCAAAGTTGCAACCATAATTTTTTCAGATTGGCTTACCTCCGAGCTATACATAAGCACAAATATTCCCACTAAAATTGTGATAAGCACAGTTGTAAGTATTACCATATTTACAATAATAAACCTAAGTTTTAGCTTTTTTATCATTAACTTTCCTCCAAACAGTAACCGACTCCTCTAACTGTTTTTATTACAACGCCAGAGCTGATATGCAGTAGTTTTTTTCTTAAAAAGGATATATATACCTCTACATTGTTATATTCTGCATCGGATTCATAGCCCCAAACCTTTTCGATAAGCGTTTCTTTGCTTATAATTCTGTTGCCATTTTCAATAAAAATTTCCATTATGCTGAACTCTTTCAAGCCAAGCTTTACGGATTTATCGCCACAATTCAGCTCATAGGTTGATAGGCTAAGCGATATATCCAAAAAGGTAAGAGCATTGTCACAGACAATATTTGCCTTTCTTCGATAAATTGAACGCACCCTTGCAAGCAATTCATCAGTTGAAAAAGGCTTTGTAAGATAATCGTCAGCACCAGTGTCAAGCCCACGAACCTTATCTGCAACATCATCCTTTGCAGTTAAAATCAGCACAGGAGTGGTTATTTTATTAAGACGCAGGTTTTTCAACACGTCAAACCCATTCATTTTAGGGAGCATAATATCAAGTATAATTACATCGTAAACCCCTGTTAATGCGTTGTCAAGACCGCTTATACCGTCATTGCTTATATCAGCAATAAACTTATTTTTATGCAAAATTTGTGCTAACGCTTCTGCAAGTGCAATTTCATCTTCAACTATAAGTATTCGCATAAACAGCCCTCCCTTTTATAATTTATCCTATATTTACATTATCGCATACTTTTCTTAAAAAAGGCTTAAATATTGAAATTTTATTTTATGATTAAAACAAAAATACGCCCTTACATTTCTGCAAGCAACGTATTTATAATGTAAGATAATATTAAAAATTAATCAGAAATAACCTCAAGAGAAATCCTATCCCCAATAATTTCAGAATTGAGCTTACTCAACGCATCAATTATTGCAATGTGAAAGCTACCAGTGCCGAGTTCGCCACATTTTTCAAAAGCTATTTCCCCAGAAATACCCATAGACGCAACGCCAGCCACAGTTGCTGTTAAATAATCATTAGTCGCTCCCGCAAAAGAGCCTACTAACGCCGTTGCCATACAGCCTGTTCCTGTAACCCTTGAAAGCATTTTATGCCCGTTTGCGATTTTAACAAGCGTTTCACCATCTGTAATAACATCAATCGCTCCTGTAATAGCAACAACGCAACTAAGCTTTTTTGCAACTGATTTTGCAATAGCAACAGCATCATTTTTGGCATCAGCATCTGACGAGTCAACGCCTTTAGTAGATACCTCAAGACCAGCTACAAACGAAACCTCCGACAAATTGCCACGAATAATTGAAACCTTAATCTGTTCAATTATTTCCTTTGTTGTGTTATTTCTAAGCCCAGACGCACCCGCACCAACTGGATCAAATACCACAGGAATTCCAAGTTCATTCGCCTTTCTGCCAGCCTCAAGAATTGATGGAATAGTGTTTTTATTAAGCGTGCCAATGTTTATAACAAGTGCCGATGAAATAGATGTAATATCAGCTACTTCACCAATACCATCAGCCATAATAGGCGAGCCACCAATTGCCAAAACAGCATTAGCACAGTCATTTACCGTAACATAATTAGTAATATTATGTATAAGTGGGTTTTTACCCCTTACCTCCTCTAAAAGCTTTGCGACATTTTCTTTAATATTCATTTTTATACTCCTCCATTTATCTACATATGGCTACAAAGCAAAAAATGCCTTAACTGTAAGGTTAAAGCATCTCAATTACTATATTAAAGTAACTATTTTGCTCCCTACGACAGTGTTAACTGACAGGTTCAAAGGGTCAAGCATAAGCTTTCTCAACTTTAAAAGTACCCCTGCAAATATT
>CAZSZG010000033.1:0-17296 GCA_964610805.1 uncultured Oscillospiraceae bacterium | reverse complement strand
GCACCCACTCCAATTTTTGTAACAAGGTTTCCATCAATTTCATTTGGAACAACAACCTCAACGCTTTCAGGGTTGCAAGAACTTATTGTAACCTTTCCATCTGTTACTGAATATGTGAACTCTTTATATGAATACTGTTCTTCTTCAACCCCTGTTGTTTCTACCGTTGAACCGTCTACTGTTGAGCCATCTATTATAGTTTCGCCAAAAACTGTAAGGTTTGTAATCACCAACGATGATAAAATAATCATAGACATTGATAGCGATAGAATACTTCTCATTATATTTTTTTTCATCAGAATATTCCCCTACGCTTTCTTTTTTTTCATTGTTATAGCCACAGCAACACCTGCTATAACAACAAATCCAACAACCGACAGCACTATCATTAACGCTTTAGAGCCACCCTCATTATCTTCAGTATTAAGGTTAGGCACTGTGCTTTTAGCCTCTTCAGTTACTACTGGCTGTGTTTCAACATCACCAGTTGAAACAAATGTAATAAGATTTTCGTTTGCATATGTTTCTGCCGTACTTCCAGTTTTGCCATGAATTTTAAAATTAGCATTCTTAACTAATTCTTTTGAAATATTATAATTATATCCAACAGCCTTTTCACCAATTGTTATAAGCTTTGATGGTAACTCAATTTCATTTAGGCTTGTACAGCCAGAAAATGCACCCTCATTTAATGTATTAAGACCCTCAGGCAAATTAACCTTTGTAATCCCAGTACAATCGCTGAACACACCTTGTCCAATTTCTATTATTGAGTCTGGCAAAGTGATTTCTGTAAGTGATGTACAGCCACCAAACGCACCCTTATCTATTGTGGTAAGCGAAGATGACCATTTTATATCCGTTAAATTTACACAGTATGCGAATGTATACCTATTGATTTTTGTTATTTTATCAGGCAAATTAATTTCCTTTAAGTTTATGCATTTAGCGAAAACCCACTCACCAATCGTTTCAAGCGAATCTGGTAAAATAACCCTTTCAATCGCCTTACAATTAGAAAAAGCACCATAATCAATGAATATAGCCCCGTCAGCAACTGTATATTCCGTTGCCTCTGACGCAAGAGGATAAGCCATAAGCATCTTTTGGTTTTTATCATACATTACTCCATCTACATCACAAAATGCAGGGCTATCTTCAGCAACCTCATATTCCTTTACATTCACACAGCCATAAAAAGCAAACGTACCTATTTCCTCTACGCTCGCAGGAATAATAACTTTTTCAGCAATAACCTTTGATATTGAGGTATCTGTATCTGATTTTGAATAAAACAAATTTTTGTCCAACGCCTTAACAGGATACCCATCTATTTCCTCAGGAATAGTGATAACCGTTTCCGTGAAATTTGTATATTCTTTAAGTATCGCTCCGCCATTAATCACCGAGTATGAATAATCCCCTGAAGTAAGGATTTCAACTTCTTCTGTTCCATCCTCAGCGAACACGCTTATTCCCGTCATCAACATAAAAATCACAGTAATAACGCTGAGTAGAGTTTTTTGCTTAGGCTTCATTTGTATTCCTCCATTAATTTAGGTTAAGCTTTCTAAAATATATAAGTATGAGGGTTATTAGCCCCCATACTTATGCAAGCTTTAATTTTTAACAGTATGCACTAATTTATTCTACTGTTACTGATTTTGCAAGGTTACGAGGCTTATCTACGTCATTACCTTTTAACACAGATGTATAATATGCTATAAGCTGTAAAGGAACAACAGCAAGCATTGGCATAAGAATATCATCTATATCAGGCACAGCTATTCTATGGTCAGCAATATCTTCGTCAGTCGAATAGCTTTCACGACATACTATCGTTACCTTTGCACCCCTTGCCTTAACCTCTTTTATATTACTTATAGTTTTTTCAATCAGCTTTGTCTGGGTTGCAACAGCTATAACAGGCGTTCCCTCTGAAATAAGGGAGATTGTGCCATGCTTTAATTCTCCAGCAGCATATGATTCCGAATGAATATAGGAAATTTCTTTCAATTTCAGCGAACCTTCCATACTCAACGCATAATCAAGCCCTCTACCTATATATAACAAGCTATCAGCAGTCAAAAGTGATGAAGCAACAAATTGTTCCTGTGTTTTATCCTCCAAAATAGTTTCAATGAACTGTGGAGTTTGTTGTAAAAGTGCAGTAAGTCGCTTGCACTCCTCCTCATCAATAACGCCCTTTGCATAAGCTAATTCAAACGCAAACAGGTACATAACAGCAATCTGAACCATATATGCCTTAGTTGATGCAACAGCGATTTCAGGTCCTGCATGAGTATAAATCAACATATCTGCCTCACGAGCAATCGAGCTACCCTTTGCATTAACAATAGCAAGCGTTTTCGCACCCAAGCTTTTAGCAAGTCGCATTGCAGCAAGGCTATCCGCAGTTTCACCCGACTGTGAGATAATAATAACAAGGTCATCCTTGCTAACTATCGGATCTCTATACCTAAACTCAGACGCAATATCAACAATCACAGGAACTTTTGCAAGTTTTTCAATTACATATTCGCCAACAATTCCAGCGTGCATAGCCGTACCACAAGCCACAACGAAAATCTGACGGAAATTTTTCATCCCCTCAAGCGTAATTCCACACTCCTCAAGGCAAGGCATACCATCAACAATTCTAGGAGCAATCGTTGTTTTTATCGCAGTTGGCTGTTCATGAATTTCCTTTAGCATATAATGTTCATAGCCATTTTTTTCAGCCGATTCCATATCCCAATCAGCAGTTTTCAGCTCTTTATCAAGCTTTTTGTAATGCAAATCGTAAATCTTAGTGCAATATGGACTAAGCACTGCAATTTCATTTGGCTCAAGCAAGTAGTAATTCTTAGTATATTTTAGTATTGCAGGCACATCTGAGGCAATAAAGCTTTCGCCCTCCCCAACGCCGACAATAAGTGGGCTTTCCTTGCGTATCGCAAAAATTGTATCAACAAAATCCTGAAAAACAATACCCAACGCAAAAGAGCCTTCTAATTCATGCATTGTTTTTACAATGGCTTCAACAGGATTTCCATCATAATAATAGTCAAGCATCTGTGCAACAACTTCAGTATCAGTTGCACTTTTAAACACTCTGCCCTGACTCATCAAGAATTCCTTTAATTTCTTATAATTCTCAATAATTCCATTATGAACTATTGTAACTCTCTCACCGCTATGTGGGTGTGAATTAACATCCGATGGTTCGCCATGAGTAGCCCATCGTGTATGTCCAATACCTGCATGACCATGTGGCTTTCCTGTTTCTTTCATCTTTTTTTCAAGGTCAGCAAGCCTACCCTTAGTTTTTGCAACAGTGATCTCGCCATTCTCAAAGACAGCAATACCAGCAGAGTCATATCCTCTATATTCGAGCTTTGATAAACCGCTCACAAGAACATCTGTACAGTCCCTGTGACCAACATAGCCAACTATTCCGCACATATCATTTACCCCCATTATATTATACTGTTAATTATATCACTTACAGTTTATTTTTTCAACACTTAATTTATGAATTTTAGCCATATTTATGTGAAAGTTTAGTGATATATTCAAGAAAATTATCTATTTAAGTATCGCATACATACACGAATCCAAGACCTTATCATTCTTGAAAACGCTATTTCGCATAATACCCTCAAGCATAAAGCCTGCTTTTTCCAATGCCTTTCGAGAGCCTATGTTATTCGCAAACGGTTCAGCGAAAATACGAATAATGTCATATTCACCAAAAACGACCTCACAAATTTGTGAAATAGCACTACTCATTATACCCTTACTCCAAAACGGTTCAGCAAGCCAATAGCCAACCTCCCCAGTTTTGCAGTAAACATCATCACGAAAAAACACGCCGACACTTCCAACTGCCTCACCATTCACGACGATCGCCCGACAGACCTGACCCTCGCCCTCTTTCCTCATACAGTGATTAACATAGTATTTTGCGTCATCTAAAGTATATGGATATGGAAAGGTATTCCTCAAATTATCAGCAATATTTTTATTATTCGCATATTTTGCAATATCTCCCACATAGCCCAACTGCCATTTTACTAACTCAAAATCCATCTTATCAGCCTCCAAACTTCAAAGCTTTTAGGATACTTACAATAATTACAAGCTATAAATATTGCGTGTAGTTTTAAACCACACGCAATATATTACATTTCACTTCTATTTTCCAACGCCCTAAACAAAGTTACCTCATCAGCATATTCAAGAATTCCACCAACAGGCAAGCCAAATGCAAGCCTTGTAACCTTAACGCCAAGTGGCTTTAACAGCCTAGCTATGTACATAGCAGTAGCCTCACCCTCAACAGTTGGATTAGTTGCCATAATAATCTCAGAAACATTCCCATCATTTATGCGTTTCAAAAGCTCCTTAATTCGCAACGAATCTGGAGTAACTCCATCAATCGGGGAAATAAGACCATGCAGAACATGGTAACTACCCTTATATTCACGAGTTCTCTCAAATGCAGTAACGTCTTTAGGTGACTCAACCACACAAATTATGGACTTATCACGCCTATCATCATCACAAATAAAACACACATCAAGTTCAGTAAGATTTTGACATACCGAGCATGGATGTACTGTTCTTTTCGCATCAACAAGTGCGTCAGCAAAGCCTTTTACATCACTTTCCGACATCGACATAACATGATAAGCAAGCCTTTGTGCTGTTTTCATACCAATTCCAGGTAATTTTGCAAACTGCTCCGCCAAAATTATCAACGGAAGTGCATTATGATCTGCCATATTATTCTATCCTAGAACAAGCCTGGCAATGAAACGCCACCAGTTACCTTGCCCATTTCCTCTTCAGTAGTTTCCTCAACAATCGAAACAGCTTGATTTATCGCACTAATAATCAGATCTTGAAGCATTTCAATATCATCAGCGTCAACAACCTCTGGCTTAATTGTCAAGCTATTTATAGATTTATTACCTTTCATAACCACTTCAACAGCACCGCCACCAGAAGTAGCAGTAAATTCTCTTTCCTCTATTTCACCTTGAAGTGCAGTAATTTCATTCTGCATTTTCTGTGCCTGTTTAATCATAGAGCTCATATTTTGTGGTGAACCACCCATTGTTCCCTTTGGTACTCTTGCTTTCATAGTTAAACTCCTCTTTTTTATTATAAGTGACTTTCAGTTGTATATATCACAAATTAATCAACCGAAGTGTCAATCTTTAAATTCTCTGCTTTTTTTAGCAAGTCCGTTGCTTTATTATTCTCAACTTCCTCAGCCACACATTTTGCCCTAATAATATACTGCTTTCCCAAGATTTTTTGTACACATTCACCAAGACTAACTGCATTCTCCTTATTCTTGAACAGCGTCAAAAAGAACTTGTTTTTTGCATAAATCAGAAGTAAATTCCCATTTGTAATCGCCGTTGAATCAGAAAGACTGCCCGAAACAGCAGGCGAAACCAACTGAAACTCTTTCAAAACCTCCGACCAATTTTGCACAGCCTTAAAATCCTCAGGACGCATCTTTGACATATCCACAGGTTGTTCCTGTAGCTTTTCAGTAGGGCTTTTCTGCATTCTCGGCTTTTCAGCAGAATATTGCGTAGGACTCCTTTGCACCCCAGCAGAAATTTTTTCTTCTAACTTTTTTATTTTATCATAAATATCAGAATTGTCAAGTGATTTTTCGATATTTCTGTTGTTTTTACCTAAACAAAGTTTAATTATACCCATTTCCAGTTCAACCCTTTTATTCACAGCACGAGCCAAACGCTCATTGCTATGTTGCAAAGTAGTTAAATATCCAAGAATTGTCTGCAACTCCAGCTTTTCAGCCATCTTTGCAAGCCTTTCCACCTCATCAGGCATACAATTTATTACATCCGTCTGCTTAGGATTTACCTTTAACAGCATAATATTCCTAAACTGCAAAATCAGCTCATCACAAAGCCTCTGCATATCCTTAGACATCGCATATAGGTCATTCACAACCTCAATCGCAGCCGATGGATTTTCACCAATCACTGCATCTAAAATGTCAAATAAATGCCCACGCCCAGCAACTCCCGCCGCTGAAGATACCGTTTCCTCCGTAATATTATCGGAAAAGGCTGCACATTGGTCCATCAAGGACAAAGCGTCACGCATACCACCATCTGCAAGAGTAGCAATCATAACCGACGCTTTTTCGTCAAGCGTCAAATTTTCCTCCCCAGCAATATAAAGCAATCGCTTGGATATGTCGTCAACAGTAATTCTTCTGAAATCAAAACGCTGACAACGTGAAGTTACCGTTGCAGGGACTTTATGCAGTTCAGTTGTAGCAAGTATAAACTTAACGAAATAAGGAGGCTCTTCCATAATTTTCAGCAACGCATTAAACGCACTTGGCGAAAGCATATGCACCTCATCAATAATATATATCTTAAATTTACAGCGTTCAGGCGTGTAAATAGCACCATCTCTCAAGTCACGAATATCATCAACACTATTATTTGAAGCCGCATCTATCTCAATTATATCAGAAAGAGCAAACTCCTCAGCATCCCGACAAACGTCGCATTTAAGGCATGGATTGCCATTTTCCTGATGTTCACAATTAACAGCCTTTGCAAAAATTCTCGCACAGGTAGTTTTTCCCGTACCCCTTGAACCCGTAAAAAGATACGCATGAGCCGTTTTATCATTTTTAATCTGATTTTGCAATGTAGTGGTAATATGTGGCTGTGAAATTACATCATCAAAAGAAAGCGGACGCCATTTTCTGTATAACGCTTTATACAACTCAACCACCTCCTAAACCGTTTCTTCAGCCTTATTAATCTTCGCAATAGCAACCAATTTCATCTCATTATAATAGCTTTTATAATCATCAATATCATTAATCCTGTTAGCAATTGCCATCTCGTAATATTCAAAACTTTTATCTATATCGCCCAACAAAAGATAGGCAATGGAAATCCCACCCAGTGAAATAGCATAATATTGTTTCTTCTCAATAGATTTCTCAAAGGATTCAAGTGCTTTTTTACCATCGCACTTTTTTATATATACCATTCCGATATTATAGTAAGTAGAACTTGAATAAAACTTTATATGTGCAAGCTTTTCATAAGTTTCCACAGCCCCATCAAAGTCGCCATAAGCTTCCTTAACACTACCTATGCGTAAATAAATATGCTTATCCTTATATCCAAATTCAAGTGCTGTTTCATAGCATTTTACAGCATTTACAGAAAAGCCTAAATGTTCATAACATCTACCCTTATATATTTCCAACTCACTACGGTCGGACTTTTTTATATTCTCAACATCTATCTCATGAAATAATTCAAGTGCGTCCTGTAAGTATCCCTCGACATAAAACACCATGCCTTTCCAAAAAAGCTTGGAGTTTTTATTTCTTCTACGGAATATTTTTTCACGCAATCTCACAAGTTGGGGATATGCTCCAAGATAATTGCTTTTCTCGTCAACCAAAGCAAACATTAGTGTAGCAATCGCTTGAAGACTAGCTTGAAAAGTAAAAGCAGACAACAAAGCTGTCTTATCTGCCTGATTATCCTTAAAGTATATAATAAACACAAAAACTGACACCACAAAAGTTATAGCAGAAGCCCTCATAAATGCAGTTAATAAGGCTTTCGCAAACCTCTTAAAGTTTTTCATAGAGTTTTGTCTCCTATAAAAATTCCGAAGCATGGGTGTACAGGCTTACTGCACACACAAAACGATCCGCTTAATGCTGCTCGGTTCCCCGCCTGACATGGTTCACGGTGTTATGTTGCACAGGGCCTGCACACCTATACTTCGGAATAATACTCTGAACAAGTGTATAAAGAATTATATCACAAAGCATTATATTTGTCAAGTATTATGTTGTAAAAATTAGTATTTTTACATTTAGGGTAAATCCTAAACTTATGAATAGAGTTATTGCCTTTACTGGTTATTGAAATGTGGTTCTTGGTTGCTTTGTTGTCATTCCGTATTGTTAAATCTAGTTTATGGTGTTCATTTCTTTGTGCGTACAAAGAAAAAAACAACTCTACACGTTTTTTATTTGACATTCAATAAAGAAAATGCTAAAATAAAAGTATAAAATTTGATTGTAAGTCAGGAGAATATGCAATGAAAAAAACATTTATATTATTAGTGGTAATAATTATGTCTTTTGGCTCATTTCTTACAGGTTGTGAGGAAGACAACAGCTCCGTTCTTAGCATGACAGAAAATATTAGTTCAAACTCAGCTTCCTCTAAATCTAGCAATGTCAGTAGCTCCGATTCTGAAAGCTCTACCGACAGCAATTCATCCTCCTTTAAGTATAAAGCACCCGAAAACAGCCCCGTTGCTCTACATGGAAAATTGTCTGTTGATGGTAATGATTTGGTAGATGAACATGGTGAGAAGTTTCAACTAAGGGGTATGTCAACGCATGGTTTGACTTGGTTCCCTCAATTTGTTGATGAGGGCATTTACACAACACTCCGTGATGACTGGAACGTGAACTGTATCCGTCTTGCAATGTATGTTGATGAGTCAACAACAGGTGGTTCTGAGGTCTGCTATCTGAAAAATAAACAGGGAAGTCTTGACGTGCTTTCGGACGGTATCAAAGCTTGCCTTGATTTGGGTTTATATGTAATAGTCGACTGGCATATGCTAAATCCAGGTGACCCAACTGCTTATACTGAGGAAGCAAAGGCTTTCTTTAGCGTAATTTCAACGCTTTATTCCGATTATCCAAATATTATTTATGAATTATGCAATGAGCCTAACGGGGATGACATCACTTGGAACTCCCATATTAAGCCGTATTGCGACGAGGTCTTGAGTGTTATTAGGCAGAATGACAGTGACGCTGTTGTGATTGCTGGAACTGCTACATGGTCGCAGGATGTGCATGACGTTTCACAGAACTTGATAGATGACCCTAATGTTATGTATGCTTTACATTTTTATGCAGGAACGAATAAGGCTAGCTTGAGAAATAGGCTAAGTAACACATATAATACTGGCATACCGATTTTTGTATCAGAATTTGGCGTTTGTGATGCAACGGGTAATGGAATTAATGATTTTGACCAAGCGACGCAGTGGTTGACTCTTTTAGATGAGTTAAATATAAGTTATATGAACTGGAATATTTCAGATAAAGATGAGGCATCGTCGATATTCTTGCCAAATTCAGGGGTAACTGGTGCTGGATTTACGGAAGCAAACCTTACTGATAGTGGAAAGTTTATAAGGAATTGGTTTATTAATAGAGCGTCACAGGTGGGGCAGTAATTGTAAAATTTTTGTGACAATACTTGACAGTAGACGAAGGATACTATATAATGTAGTTCATTCGTCACTTAGGCTTTTGTTTGTTAGGTTTGGTAAAGGATTGTTCTGGCGTACCTTTTACCACAGAGTTATAGTTTACTTGTTTAATTCAATAAAGTATGGTTCTTGTTTAACTTTTAACATAGAACTTTAGTTTACTTGTTTGATTTAGTGAAATGTTGTTCTTATTTAACCTAATTTCTTTCAATTTCATTTCCGTATGGTTAAATTTAGATGGAGGGTAGTTAGGTAAATAAGAACGATAATTAAATTTAACAAGCAGAAGTATGTTGAGAGAAAGTAATGCAAACAATAACCAATACAAAAATAAAGCCCTTGTGGCGACTGAACAGAAGGTGGTGCATTTATGTCAAATGATAAAAATCTAAAAGCCCTCGAAGAAGAGCAAAAACGTGAATTACGTCGCTTTCAAGCATATAAAACCATCTCCGAAAGCAAACAGGCTGCTTCTACCCCCAAAAACGACTTGTTCCAGTTCTTTATAGGTCTTGTCATTCTCGGTGTCGGTCTGTTTTGGGTGTTCCAAACAGCTCAGGTACGCTCCACTTGGGGCAACTCCATATTCTCAATCGGCTCGTGGAATGCTCCGAACGGTGTCATAATTATCCCATTCATAATCGGCATAGTTATGCTCTTTATGATGGAAAAGAAAATTTTTGGCTGGATTGTTACAACAATTGGTGTGTTAGGCATTTTATTGGCAATAATAATGAGTGTCCGTATCGAATTTGTTAGAACTTCACTGCTTAGCTATGTACTTATGTTCGGTTTTATCGCTGCTGGTGGTGGGCTTATAATGAAATCATTGTTCTTTCAACGTAAATAAGTTGTTCTGTGGAGATCCACATTATATACACATAAATAAACAAACAAAATGGAGGTACTACTATGGGAATATTTGCAAGATTAAGCGACCTTTTAAAAGCTAATGTCAATGATTTAGTCGATAGGGCTGAAGATCCAGAAAAAATGGTCAAGCAAATTATATTAGATATGCAAAAAGAATTGGGTACATCTACTCAAGCTTTGGGCAAGGCTGTTGCTAGTGAAAGAATGGCTGAAAAGCAGTATAAAAACGCAGTGACATTGTCTAAAAATTGGGAAGATAAGGCTAAGATTGCTCTTAACGCTGGTGATACTGAACTTGCTAAGAGGGCTCTTGCTAATAAGGTTAAAGTCGATGAAGATGTTACTAATTATAAGGAAATGTATGAAACAATTTCCAATCAAACGGATGCAATTCGTGAACAAGTTGAGCTACTAAAATCAAAGCTTGAGGAAGCAAAAAGCCGTCAAGCAATGCTTATCGCTCGTTCACAAATGGCTGATACTCAAAAAAATCTTGCTAAATCTCTTGGTGGAATGGACTCCTCAAGTTCTTTTGACAAAATGAATAAGATGGAAGATAAAATTGTTCGCAAGGAGGCTGAGGCACAGGCATTTGCTGAAATCGCTGGCTCAGATTTAGATTCTGGCGAAGATGAATTCACTAAATTGCAAACTGATTCAAAGGTTGACAATGAGCTACAAAGACTTATGGCAGAAATGGGGCAGACAACTGCTGTTGAACCGACTGCTGAATAGTTTTTTAATGCGAAAGGAGAACCAAAATGTGCAATAAGATTGAAAAAGAACCTAAATCAATACCCTTTCGTTCCGTTGTGCCTACTGCATTATCATTGATTTTAATAATCGGTTCAGTTGTATATATCGTGTTTAAAACAATGAGCAACAGGGCATATAACGAAAAGTGGAAAGATTATGATGAATGTGGCTTAGGTTAAGATAGTATTATTTATCAAAAATATTTAAGGCGATGTAGTTTTTGCTACATCGCCTTTTATTTTATTATTTAAGTTTATTTCTTGCCTGGAAAAACCTTGTTCAATAACCAAATAACAAACATTATTAATCCAATTGAGGCAAAGATTCCTACCATGCCTAATCCCATTATATCAAGGCTATCAACCATTGCATCTACATTCAAACCTAAAAAATTCATAATAATCTCCTCTCAATATAACTAAATTCTGCTCGCAACTAGGGATATGATAAGACCACCAGCGATAACTGAAGCAATTTGTCCAGAAACGTTTGCAGCAGCTGCGTGCATTAGCAAGTAGTTTTCAGGGTCTTCTTTTTGTCCCATTTTATGAATAACTCTTGAGGACATAGGGAACGCTGAAATACCAGCAGCACCAACCATTGGGTTAATTTTATTCTTTGAAAACAGGTTAAGGAATTTAGCGAACATTACGCCTCCTGCTGTATCAAATATAAATGCAACCAAACCAAGCCCCATAATCATTAATGTTTTAGCTGATAAGAATGCCCCGTACTGCATTTTTGTAGCAACTGTAAGACCAAGCAACAATGTAACAAGGTTTACAAGTTCCTTTTGAGCAGATTCGGACAAGCTGTTAAGCACACCGCATTCACGAATGAGGTTACCGAACATCAAAAATCCAACCAAAGCCACTGAACGTGGAGCGATAATTCCAGCAATTACCGTAATTGCAATTGGGAATATAATTCTGGTTGTTTTTGAAACTGAACTTGGTTTATAAGGCATCTTGATAAGACGTTCTTTTTTCGTTGTGATAAGACGTATAACAGGTGGCTGAATAATCGGAACAAGTGCCATATACGAATATGCAGCAACGACTATTGCCCCAACATATTTTGACTCGAAATATTGTGATACGAAGATTGAAGTAGGACCATCAGCAGCACCTATGATAGCAACTGAAGCTGCGTCCTTTAACTCAAACCCTAAAAGACTTGACAAGCTAAGTGTGAAAAAGATACCAAACTGTGCAGCAGCACCAAAAAGCATCATTTTCGGATTAGATAGCAATGGACCAAAGTCAATCATTGCACCTATGCCAATAAATAGTAAAAGTGGGAAAAGCTCGTTTGCTATTCCTGCACCAAATAAAACATCAATCGGACCATGCTCAACACCTGTTTCATACGCTTGAGTAACAGCTCCCGACCAAGGAATATTTACCAAAATCGCACCAAATCCCATTGGTAGTAAAAGTGCTGGTTCCATTTCTTTTTTAATCGCAAAATAAATAAGCAGACCACCAATAAACCACATGACTACCATCTGCCATTTTAGTTCCCCAAAATTGCTAAACAGCTCCAACAAGCCATCCATACAAACACATCCTTTTTTAATAATCCTAAAACATGGGAATTTATCGCAAAAAAATAAACCTCTATTATAACGGATAGTTTAAAAGCCCAACAATAACCGTTGTAATAAAAGTCTTGCATTTTCAAGTATTCGCGGATTTTTCAATCGTGTTTGACGCTTATACTGCCAAATAATGGCTTGCTACTCCCTTTTACTAATATAGTATACCCTAAAAACCGAATCATGTCAACAATTTTCTATAATAAAATGCTCAATAAACTACCAAATATTTTCTAAATATTCAGACATAATAAAAATTATCAGCACATTATTATAGTTTTCCACAATCTTCAACAACAGTGTTGATTAACTCGTCCCTTTTTTTGCTCGACCAGTTAACAATACCAGTATTTCCAAAGCTTGCACCCTTATCAATACAGGCTTTTTTCATCTGATTAACCGAACGATTTCCACCCATGAACGAAAACTTCAGCTGTTGAGTCACAAAGCAATTCACCTTTTTATTTTCCATCGACTGCACCTGTTTTAAATATGCCTGCATAACTGCTGAAAGCGAAAACGCATGAACGGGGGCACAAAAAACCAATGCATCATAAATACTAATATCAGGGTTATCTTTTAGCTCAACAGGCTCATTCGGTGCTGGCTGTTCCTTAACTGCTGTAACTCGCTCTATATGTACAGAATGTCCCTTTTCTTCCATGCTTTCCTTAAGTTTTTCAGCAACAGAAAAAGTGTTTCCAGTTTGAGAATGTACGATAATACCTATATTCATGACTACACCCCTATTCTTTTTATACCTTGAATGATACCACTTTGCATTTATTTTGTCAATGAATATTAAAAAAATTATATGCTGAATACTCATTCTTTCTACTAAATTATTACGCTTTTCCAAATCATAAGAATACAAGCATAAACAAGCTTTTTTTAGAATAAACTTTAAGGACAAATATAGTTAGTTTTAAAGGAGAAGGTATATGTATCAGGGGCTTACAACGAAAGAGGTAGAAAACAAACTTAACTCTGATGGCTATAATAGGCTATCGCAGAAGAAAAAAAGCAAGCCGTTGAAAATTTTTATGGGACAGTTTAAAGACACTATGGTTATAATTTTACTGGTGGCAACTGCAATTTCAGTATTGCTTGGTGAGGTTTATGACGCAATTACGATAATTCTTATTGTTTTGCTCAACGCTATTCTTGGGTTTGTGCAGGAATATCGAACGGAGAAAACGCTTGAAAAACTAAAAGGAATGACTGCACCAAATGCCAAAGCTTACAGAGATGGCAAGCTTGTAACAGTCAAAGCTGAGGAACTTGTTGTTGGGGATAAAATCGAACTTGAAACTGGCGATAAAATCCCTGCTGACGCTGTTTTACTTCGTGCAGATGGAGTTTTTGCTGACGAATCAATTCTAACTGGTGAGGCTATTGCTGTAATGAAGCTTGTTGGCGACACGAACGACAATGACAATTCGCTCAATAAGGATAATATTGTATATTGTGGTACAAATATCACAGGAGGGCATGCCACTGCAAAAATTATCGCAACAGGCACTGGCACTCAAATGGGCAAAATTTCCGATATGCTTTGTGAAATTGACGAGCCACAAACTCCACTTCAAAAGCGACTTGGCGAACTGGGAAAAGCTCTTGCTATAATCTGTATTGGGGTTTGCGTAGTCGTTTTCCTTGCTGGAGTTTTGCGTGGAGAGCCTATTTTCGATATGCTTTTAACAGGTATCACAATTGCAATTGCAGCAATTCCTGAGGGTCTGCCAGCAACTGTTACAATCTCCCTTGCGTTAGCTGTGAGCCGTATGCTTAAACAAAAAGCACTTGTAAACAAGCTACATTCTGTGGAAACGCTTGGTTGTACTTCTGTAATATGTTCCGACAAAACTGGCACAATAACTGAAAACAGAATGACAGTTAAAAATATTTTTACCGATATGCAAAGCTTTGACGTTACAGGTACTGGTTATCGCATTACAGGTGGAATTTTATCCGATGGGAGTTGCATAAATCCTAAAAGCAATGCTGTGCTGACGGAGGCATTGAACTGCTTTGTAATCTGCAATAACGCAACTATTTCCACCAACGCACCGATAAATCTTCGTAAAAGAGGTAGTATTGAATCAAGTGGTGAATGGGCGATTTCAGGCGACCCAACGGAAATTGCTCTGCTTGTTGCAGCAGCAAAGGGAGGAATTGTTGCCTCATCACTTTGGTCAGATTATACAAAGGAAACGGAAATTCCATTCGACAGCAGTACAAAATGCATGACGGTAATTGTATCAGGAAAAACTGGTGAACGCACTGCCTACACAAAAGGTGCGTCTGATATTATTCTTCCAAGATGTAAATACATACTCCTTAACAACGAGGTTGTACCACTTAGCTATGCGTTAAAAAGGCAAATTGAAAAGGAAGTAATTGAGCAATCTGACAAAGCTTTAAGAGTGCTTGCAGTTGCAAAAAAAGCTATGGTTAGCACAAGTGGAAGTCCCGATACCGACATGATTTTCATTGGCTTAACAGGAATGTTAGACCCTCCAAGAGAGGAGGCAAAAGAGGCAATAAAGGTTTGTGCAAGGTCGCATATACGCACTGTAATGATTACAGGCGACCATAAACACACTGCTATTGCAATAGCAAAACAGGCTGGACTTCTTCGTGGCAAAGAGGCAATAACGGGAGCTGAACTTGACCATATGTCCGATGAGGAATTGCTCCGTAAAATTGATAATTATTCCGTTTTCGCAAGAGTAAACCCCTCCCATAAGCTAAGACTTGTAAGAATTTACAAGAAGAAAAATCATGTTGTTACTATGACGGGCGATGGCGTGAACGATGCACCAGCGATAAAAGAGGCAGATGTTGGCGTAGCTATGGGCATTACAGGCACAGATGTCACAAAAGAGGCGGCAGATATTATCCTACTTGACGACAACTTTGCAACGCTTATTAGAGCAGTTGAACAGGGACGGAGCATTTATGCCAACATCCGAAAGTTTGTTCGTTATCTCCTCTCATGCAATATAGGTGAGGTTATAACAATGTTCATGGGCATACTCATGGGATTGCCAATGGTTATGTTGCCAACACAACTTTTGCTTGTAAACCTCGTTACAGACGGACTTCCAGCCATCGCTTTAGGTATGGAGCCATTCGATAAACGTGTTATGTCAAAGCCACCACGTCGCCCCGACGAAAGTTTTTTCGCTGATGGATTGCTTGGAAAAATCACTTTCAGAGGGCTAATGATTGGACTTATAACTCTCGGCTGTTTCACAACAATTTTACGCATGGGTGGAGGAGTTGACGCTGCAAGAACCTGTGCATTGCTAACACTTGTTATGTCACAACTTATCCATGTTTTTGAATGTAAATCAGAAAATGGTAACATATTCACCGTACCATACTTCAACAATATAAAGTTAATCCTTGCTGTATTTATCTCATGTCTAGTAATTTTCGGGGCTATTTATGTACCAGCATTGCAAATTGTCTTTTCAACCGTTTCCCTATGCTCTGAACAGTTGTGGGTATCGCTTGCATTTTCATTTGCTGTACCAATAGTAAGCTGTTTTTTCAACAGAGAAAAAAAGTCGAACTAACCTATAATTTATAATTAAAAGTTTTACACTGCAAACAGGCTTCACCCTCAAAAAAAGGTGAAGCCTATTATTTATTTAAGTCCAAAGCTTACTGATAAAGCTGTGTTTACCCTTGTCATTGACGTTAAATCTAACTCTCCCATTCTCTCTTTCAGTCTTTTTTTGTCAATAGTTCTAATCTGTTCCAAGAGAACAACACTATCCTTAGAAAGTCCACAGGATATTGCGTTTAACTCAATATGAGTAGGTAGCTTAGCTTTTTCACGCTGACTGGTAATAGCTGCCGCTATGACAGTAGGGCTATGCTTGTTTCCTACATCATTTTGCACAATAAGTACCGGTCTAATCCCGCCCTGTTCTGAGCCGACTACAGGACTTAAATCTGCATAATAAATTTCTCCCCTTTTAACTGACATCTTTATGATATTGTTTTTTCATCAATTTTCAGATGAAAAAGCTCTCCTTTCTGTGATATTTTGCATTAGGTGTTTTAAGAGTAGGATTAAGGAATCATAAAGTTCCCACTTATAATGTGGAAAGCCGTCCTATATTTATATCATTGACAATATCACAATGTTTAAACATGGATAAAAAATCGGGAGCAAATTTTTCGGCTTAATTTATTTTATGCAAAATATTATTTTTTGCGACAGTTTTTTGTATAAAATAGCAGTAGAGGACAACCATATGATTGTCCTCTACTGCTTTTATTTTGTCTTTCAACACCTCTTTCAACAGACTGTTGAAAACCCTGTTGAAAGGCTTTTGAATATTGTTTGAAGTCTTAATTTAAAACGAAACAAGCCTTGTATTTTCGTGAAAAAACCAAAGTTAAAACTGTTGAAAGTTAACCGTTAAGCTTATTTTTCAACGCTTTTTCTCCGTCCTCAGCGCTCAATCCAACAATCAGATAAACATATCCTCCAGCCTCACCAATAATAGATTCATTAGCAATATTTTTGTGGTCTGGATAAAAAGCATCCGTTGTAATAAGCTTTTCTTTTCTTGTTTCCAAATCCTCTTTGGCTGTATCAAGCTTGCCGTCAGCAGGGTTTATAATAATTATCTCAGCTAATGATGCACTCATCGGGGATTGTAAAATGCTTATTTCGACATAATTTTCATTTTCCAAATCAAGCTTAAAAAACTC
>CAZSZG010000032.1:2763-18456 GCA_964610805.1 uncultured Oscillospiraceae bacterium | reverse complement strand
TGATAATCTACTTTTTCATCAACTTGAAATGTTTTTACATCACTTTGATAATCTACTTTTTCATCAACTTGAAATGTTTTTACATCACTTTGATAATCTAGTTTTTCATCAACTTGAAATGTTTTTACATCACTTTGATAATCTAGTTTTTCATCAACTTGAGGTATCACTATCTTATTTTGTGTTTCTACCTCTAAAGGCATTTTGCTATTATCATTAACTTTTGCTTTGACAGTTTGTTCATGTTGTGCATTCACATGAACACCATTGTTGTTTGCGTTTACAAAGCCATTGTCCATATACTCTAAACCATTAGCTTTATGGTTTTTTAACGGAGTTGTTTCAACATTTTGCTCTGTTTCTGATAATACTTTATCAGCTTTAACTGGCTGTGCTATTGTTTCATGTGCTTGTGGTTCAGTTGTAGCTTTAGTAAGTTCTATATTTCCATCTTCACTAGCAAGTTTAACTGTATTTAAGTCCTTTGTAGCGATATTTTCTCCCTGTTCAAACTCCTGTGGTTGATTAGCTACATTACTTTTTATAGCTGTTAATTCCTCTGAAACAACAGGCGATTGCAAAGTTTCAGTTGCATTTTCTGCTTTATGAATTACCTTAGGATTTTGTATGTTCTCGTGGGTGTTTACTGTATCCTTTAATTCATTGCCTAACTCAAAACTATTAATTTCAGATGCTTTAATATTATTTGCTTGTTCTTGCAAACCTATTTCTACATCCTTATCATCAATAATAGTACTACTTTGAATTTCTGGCTTTTCATCAATCTGAGATTTGTAATTGTCATTTACTAATACATCATTTTCTATAAGTTCATTAGATTCTTCAAAAGCTGAATGATTATCAATTGTTCCTTGATTATCTTCTGCTATGATACTATCTTCCGAAACTTCCGTATTAGCTATCAATGCACTTACTTCTTCATCCATGTTCAGCAAGTTAATCTTATATGTAAGAGGGTTTGTTTTATCACTCTCTATGCCCATTGCCATAATTAAATCTTTCATGCCCTCAATATTTCCAGACTCTGTAAACGAGTTTAAAAGCATTGGGTTTTGATTTAACATTGCAGAAGCTTGCTCTAACACTTCAACAGGTATTTCCTTTTTGCGATTGCCAATAAAGCCTTCTGTATTTCCATCACCTAAAAGCTGGCTTATCACTGCCAAAAAATCTCCACTATTTCCTTCTTTGCCACTACGAGCAGTTGTAATGCTATCAGTAGTTCCGACCGTGTTCATTATCACGGCTTCCATCTTCATCTCTCTCACCTCCCTTCACATGAGTTATTTATGTATCCCAGTCAATGACTGGAATTACGCATTATTATGGTCTAACCTACATTTACCTTTGGATTAACTTCACTAAAAATCATCATATGCCCATCTTTATTTGGATGTGGGTCAAAATTTAATGTATCTAAATCCCAAAAATTAATATTAGAATTAGTCAACCCTTCCTCCCTAAACAAGTCATATACATCAACATAATTACATTTTAAAGATACTGAAAATGCCATGTTAATCCTGTTTATATAGCTATCTGCAATTTCACCTAAATCATAAACGCCATAAATTGATACATTATAGTATGGGTTGTAAATATTATTAACTATAATCTGTGCGTCATGGTTTTTAGCCTTTATCTGCGATATAATTTGTGGAAAATTATTAACTTCAAAGTTCTTGCAAACTTCATATAACTCCTCATTATCAACAATCTGACTGTTCAGTTCAGCTATTACTGGTATAAGCAAGAACGGATCATTCTTATATTTCTTTTTTAACTCTGAAATTACAGTATTGTTAATATCATTTACATTTTCAATCCCAAAGGCATTTGTCACCCTGTTAATAAAAGGTTTTAGTAAATCGTTTGAACCTATACTTATCGTAATTATATCTGCTTGTGAAATCACATCGTCATGTTCCCCTGATGACAGCATCTGCAAGAGTTCTGTACTCGTCATTCCGTTAACTGCTAGGTTAGTTGTGCTTGCTCCTAAGTCCTCACTGATTAAGTCAACATAACTGCTTTCATCATCTGCAAGTCCATATCCTGTTGCAATACTGTCACCAAGAGCTACATAATTTATAACGTCATTTTGAGATTCCACTTTCGGTTTTCCTGCTGTAATAAAAATCACGAAAACCACAAGCGTAATTACTAATAAATTCCCTTTTCGTATAGATTGCATTCTTTTCCCAAAGCCCTCCTTAATATTGTTAAATTGCTATATCGCAACCTTTTCTCTTATGAATTTTGATGCAATAAATTCTGAGATTATCAATTCATTCTCTTTTGCTAAAAGCCTTTCATACTCCGTACGTTGTTTTTCTTCTAGCTTTTCAATCCCTGATACTTCTTGAGATAGCCCCACTACAACTCTTCTTTGGCGTTCAATCGCACCGTCAAGAACATAAATCTGTGTTTGCAACTGCTGTTGCTCAAGCTTTACACTGTCTTTACGGAACTGGAACACCTTGACTTCCATTATTGTAACGCCTTTAGTTATCTCATCAGTCATCTCAGTATGAATTGTATCATAGTCAACTTGTAGTGATTTTATTGCTTCCTTTGCAAAATTTCTTTCTGCTTGGAGCTTTAGCATTTTATTCTTTTCGCTATCAAGTAACTGTTTTTTATAATCTCTCATCTTACTCAATGAAAACTCAAATTTCTTCACGTCTAATTCCCCATTTCTCATAAACTAAACAACTAAATATATTATAATAATAAAACTATAATTTATACTCTACGTTGCTCAAATTTAATCGTTTAATATTTCTTTTAATAATTCAACTGTATCTTCAAAATGTTCTCCTGCATCCACTGGTTGTTGTAAAAAACTATTAATTAATTTTATTTTGCTTATTGCATAATCTAAATCTGGGTTGCTACCTGCCTTATAAGCACCGATTGAAATAAGGTCTTGATTTTCCTGATAAACTGACATGATTTTTCTTATTTCATTTGCAACTTTTTTATGCTCAGGTTCTATAATTTGCGACATCAGACGGCTAATACTTCCAAGTACATCAATAGCTGGATAGTGATTTCTCATCGCTACTTTTCTTGACAGCATTATATGTCCGTCAATTATTCCTCTAACTGTATCCGATATTGGCTCATTGGAATCATCTCCTTCTACAAGAACTGTATAAATACCAGTTATTGAACCTTTTTCAAAGTTCCCACTTCTCTCAAGAAGCTTAGGTAGGGTTGCATATATTGATGGTGTATATCCTCTTACAACTGGTGGTTCTCCTACACTTAAACCAATCTCTCTTTGAGCCATGCAATAACGTGTAAGTGAGTCCATCATAAGTAGAACGTCCTTGCCCTGATCACGAAAATATTCTGCTATTGTTGTTGCTGTTAATGCACATTTATTACGCAACATTGCTGGCTGGTCGGATGTAGCAACTACAACCACTGAACGTGCAGCACCTTCTTCACCTAAGTCCCTGTTGATAAACTCTAAAACTTCCCTGCCACGCTCTCCAACTAGTGCAATAACATTTACATCAGCCTTAATATTTCTTGCTATCATTCCCATAAGCGTACTCTTACCAACACCACTTCCTGCGAATATACCCATTCTTTGTCCCTTACCAATTGTCAACATTCCATCAATTGCCTTAACTCCCATTTCTATCGGCTCGCTAATTGGTGGCCTGTCCATTGGGTTATTCGGAACACCATTTATTGAGTAATATTCATAACCGTTGATTTCTCCCTTGCCATCTATCGGCTCTCCAAGTGCATTTACAGTTCTCCCAATCAATTCATTACTCATTTTTATCATGAGCTTTTCGCCTGTATTCCTTACAATGCTTCCATATCCTATGCCATCAACATCTTCATAAGGCATAAGTAAAACTTTTCCCTCTTTAAAGCCAACTACTTCTGATATTATTTTTTTATCACTAGAATTCATCGTAATAGTGCAAACATCTCCTATATTACAAGTAATTCCAGTCGCTTCAACCGTCATACCAACAATTTGGTCAATCTTGCCTAAAGAAGTGTAAAAATCATTAAGCCTTATTTCAGAATATAAATGTGAATGACTCAAGTTAACTTTATTTTGCATACACTGCCTCATCATCTTCCTTGAAATATTCCTCAATATTTTTTAACTGTGTCGCTATTGAGGCATCAATAACTCTGTCAGAAAGCTGTATAACGCAAGTTCCTTTGTCTGCATCCTTAATGGTTTGGACTTCTATTTTTGAATTATTACCACTCGTTGACATTTCTTGTATAACCATTTCTACAAGCTTTGGTAGCTTTTCAGAAATTTCAACTGTTATCCATTTAGCATCACGAACAGTTCTTAAAACTGATTTTATCGTACTCATCAAAAACAAGTCATTCTCCTCAATTTTATGTCCGATTACCTTTTCAGCTATTTGCAATGACAAGCCTTTAATTTCCTTTGCATATTCCTGCATATACTGAACTTGCAACTCTTTCATCTCTTCAAGAGAACCCTCTATGTCTTTAAGCAATCCCTCAACTGCCTCAGATTTTTCATCAATGCCTTTTTTAAGACCTTCCTGTCTTGCCTGTTCTAAAATCGAATCATATTCTTCTTTCGCTTGATTTATAATATCCTGTGCTTCCTTTTGTGCATTACGCTGAATATGAATAACTTCCGACTGTGCCTCATTTAAGATTAACTGTCTTTCACTATTAGTCATTTTCAACATTTTATCACGAATAACTTCTGACTCAACTTTTGCTTTATCAATCACCTTGTTATATAATTCACGGGAAAGCTTATTTATCGAACTGCCTTCTTCATTCTGTACATCCTCATCATCAATATCATATGACGTTTCAAACAAGGGTAAGTCAGGAATAATTACTACTTCATTGAGCTTATTTATTTTTTCAGGTTTAATAATCTTAAGCAATTATCTCATCCTTTCCACCCTTAGAAATAACAATATCTCCTGATTCTTCAAGCTTTCTGATGATTGAAACAATTCTCTGCTGTGCTTCCTCAACATCACGCATACGAACATTATGAAGATACTGCATATCAGTTCTAATTGTTTCCTGTTGACGCTGTGACATATTGCTGAAGATTGCATTAGCGATTTCTTCACTTGCTGCTTTAAGTGCAATTGTAAGGTCTTTAGTATCACACTCACGAATAAAGCTTTGAATTTCCATATTGTCAAGATATACGATATCTTCAAATACGAACATAAGATTTTTAATCTCATCAGCAAGCTCAGGATTAGTTTCATTAAGTTCATCAAAAATATACTTTTCAGTTCTTCTATCAACATGATTCATAATATCTGCCAAGTAGCTTACTCCACCAGATTCTTTCAAGTCAACTGCTGTCATTGACTCTAACTTCCTCGACAATATGTTTTCAACAATACTTATTACTTCTGGTGATGCCCTGTCAAGATTAGAAATTCTTTGGAACACCTCTATTTGAACCTCTTTTGGCAGTTCAGTAATAATTTGCGAAGCCATTTCTGCTGATGTATATGATAGTATCAACGCAATCGTCTGTGGATGTTCATTTTGTATAAGCATCAATAAGTTTTTGTAATCAACTTTTCTTAAAAACTCAAAAGCTCTTGTTCTGCTGGACTTTATAACCTTTTCCATTAATGCGGTAGCCTTTTGTGCCCCAAATGCTTTTTCTAAAACTGCTTTTGCATAATTCTCTCCACCCTCTGTTACTACCTTTTGAGTTACACATAATTCATAGAATTCATTCATTATTTCTTGTAATTCTTCAGATGAAAGATTATCTATTTTTGAAATGTGGAACGATAGCTCCTCAACTTCTTCATCATGCAAATATTTATATACTTCAGAAGCACTTTCAGACCCTAAAGCAATAAGAACAGCAGCAGCTTTCATCGTTGGGTTCATTTTTTGTTTAGGTGCTGCCATTTAGCTATCCTCCTTTATCATGGAACGAATTAATGCCGCTGTAATTTCAGGATTATCACTTACGAAATCTCTTACCTCGTTAGCTGTCATATCCTTTTGGCTGTTGTGTTCCTTAGCCTCTTCAACCAATGTACGTTTCTGTTCATTGAGTTCATCTTGAAGAGTTTTAACTGCAGCTTCGTTTTCTAATTCTGCTTTTTTAAGTTTCTTCTTTGTCCTTCTACTTGATATTATTACAATAACAATAATAATTATAATAATTAATAAAATCAAACCAATTGCTAGTGGTAGTATTTTTATTACAAATTCCTTTATTGTGTTACCTGGTGTTTCTGGTCCAACTACAGGCAAATCCTTCTCAACATATTTGCTGTAAACTGAAATCTTATTAGCGTCAATATTTGTTGCATTTTTCACAAGCTGAACAAGAGCATCTCTTTCAGTATCAGTTAAGACAACGCTTGTATTATCAACCACAACTGCAACCGTTGCATCTGTCATTACTCCTTGTGCTTTTTCCTTTTGTGTTAATATGTAACCAATTGCCCACTCTGTATTTCTTGCATAATGTGTTGCATCTTGATTAGTCAAATCAGTTTCATTTTCATTCACATATGAAGGTATGTCCGTATTATTTTCCTCACCAACAATACCTTGATCATTAACTATCTGTCCATTTACATCATACTCGACATCTTCTTTTTCCTTTACGCCTAAACCGTCCTCATTCGTTACTAATTCCTTGATTTCCTGTGTTATTTTATCATAGTCAAGCGTTACTGAGGCAACAGCTGTAACTTTGTCGTTTCCATAAATTGGTGATAAAATTTTCTTTGCATTTTGTTCAATCTGTGTCTGTGCTACATTCTGATAATATAATCTCTGCTCCTCGTCAACAGTGCCTGTACCCTTAGAGTTTCCTTCATCTATACCAAACAATTCAAGTCCTGTGTTGGCATCAATAATTTTAACATCACCAGGCTCCATTTTCTGTGCACTATATGCAACAAGATTTTTTATTGCAGATACATTTTCCTCTGTAAACTTAACTGATTTATCAAGAGTTAATGCAACGCTTGCCGTAGCCTTTTCTTTATCTTCCTTCCAGACATAGTTACTTCCTTCAGGCATACTAATTGTAACAACAACGCCTTTAACTCCATTTAATCTTTTTATAGTTGTTTGTAATCTATCCTGTAACTCAAATCTTAACGTTTGCTTCTTCTCAAAATCCGTCATCGTCATTCCAAGATTATCAAAAAAAGTTCCGTAAGATGGTGTGGATTGTGGGTATCCCTTTTCAGCAAGCTCATAGACTAATTGGTCCCATTGCTCCTCAGAAACTTCAATCTCTCCATCTTTATTAATTTTCGCTTCAACACCCTCTGCCTTTAATATGTTATATACTTCAGCAGATTCACTTGAATCCATATCAGGAAACAAAACAATAAATCCATCAGAACCGTTTAAAGAAACAGTCATAATTATTGCTATTGCAAGTATCAAACAAATTGAGCTTACAATGATAATCCTTATTTTTTTAGAAATTGCCGACCATTTTATCTTAAACTTTTCCCAAAACGCTTTAAGTTTTTCTTTCATTTACATATCCACTCTTTTAATTAATTTATATCAAAATTCTTACTCTTCTTTCCACCATTTTTCTTAATGCTTATATCTGCATTTGTATAATTTCCTTATATGTGTTAACTGCACGAGTAACAATCTGTGTCGTAACTTCTATCGCCGTAGTAGCCTTTGCAGACTGTATCATAATGCCTTCTATATCATCTGTTTTACCCATTGCTAAGTCGTATGAATCCTGTTGAGATTTCATTTCTAGTTCCTTAACTCCACTAATTGCATTCTTTAATGTATCTGAAAATGATTCATCTTTCTCGTTATCATTGTCCATATTTATTTCGCTAGGCTTAATTTTTGATATACCCTCTAACGAATTAATTGATTGCATTTCAGTAAGTGGCACTATAAACATTATAATCATTCCTTTTCATTTTTCTTTAATGATACCATTATTTCTTTTATATACCATGTTAAAACTTCGTGTTTTGTATTAATATTTTGACAATATTCTATTAACATAAGTATGAATTAAAGTATAAATTAACTATTTACCTATTTCCAAAGCTTTAGACGCCATTGCCTTAACCACAGACAATGCCGCAATCTGTGACTCATATACTCTTGATGCTGCCATTAAGTCAATCTGCTCCTCAGAATTGTTGACATTAGGATACAGAACATAACCATCCTCATCAGCATCAGGATGCTCTGGGTCATAAACAGGAACAAAATCCTCTTGGCTTTCAACTACTTCTGCTACACGAACTCCACCACCCGTAGCATTTTGTAGCCTGTCGCCAAAACTCATTTCCCTCTCTTGAAATATGACCTGCTTCCTTCTATATGGGTCGCCGTTTTCTGTTCTTGTTGTATTCTGGTTCGCTAAATTTTGTGTTATAATATCAGTTCTAAAGCGTTCTGCCGTTAAAGCTGAACCTATAATATTCAAAGAATTCATAAAAGCCATAATATTTTACTCCTTAATTAAAGTTTGCAGATGAAACTACTCTTAGTTGAGTAAATGTAGCGTTCATTTTTTGGACTAAAGCTGCATGCTGCAAATATGTTGCGTATAACTCTACTGATTGTTGGTCCGAGTCTACATTATTACCGTCAACATTAATCGTTGTACTTGTATCATCAGTTATATTAACTTGAAACTTATATTTTGTATTGTCGTTGTTGCCAACAGCATCCTCAAGAACATTAGCAAATGATACATTTTTCTGTTTGTAATCTGGCGTTTCCTTATTGGAAATGTTCTGTGAAATTACCTGTTGCTTGATAGATAAAGCATTGATACTGCTTTCCACTGCTTTAAATTGTAACGAATCAAAAAACAATATAAAAACCTCCAAACTATTTTAATATATACGTCCCATTAAACTTATTTTTTTCATTATACACTTTCTTTTTTAATAAATTAAGAATAGAAAATGTAGAAAAAAAATTATTTTTCCCCGTTTATGAACTAATATTGTTTTTTGTGTTGAATAAATGTGTTTCTTATATACAACTCACAATTTACAATTATAATTAAGCATTTTATTTGTGAGATGCCACCATTAACTTTTTTATTGATTTGACGATTATATTAAACTACAGGAAATATAAGCAATTATTAACTTTTTATTTACAAATATCCTCCCTTAAATTCAAGTTGTTTACAGATGGACTTTTATTTTTAAGTAATTATTGAACTTTATTTATTGTTTGTTAACATTTTATTTATAAATTATAATTATTTTAAAATTTATTTCAGATAAAATAAAACACAAAAATCCTCCCTGTTTAAAGAGAGGATTTTTGTGTTACATATTAAAGCCTAATATTATCAATTTTACTCATGATCTATCGTAATTACTGTGTTATATGTTTCATCAATTTTTGATATTTCCTCAGAAATACATTTAATAAGTTCACAGTCAGTTAAATGAAAATCAAAAGGTGCTACTACATCAAAAATTAGGTTTGAGTGACTTATTCCCCAAACTACACGAAAATCATGCATACCAATTTTATCCGATACTTTATTAATAATATCAGTTACTACTACTTTAAGCTCATTAGTTTTCGCATCGTTCGTAACGATAGGGTCAATATGAATTACAAGATTTATACTGTAATCTCTTAAAAAGTCACGCTCAATATTATCAATAATATCGTGACTAATCATAATATCCTGTTCTGCACAAACCTCACAATGTACTGACGCAAAGCAACGTGCTACCCCATAATTATGCACAATTAAATCATGAAGCCCGATAATGCCATCATAGCTTAGAATTTTCTTGTTAATATTATCAACAAGTTCCTTAGATGGTGCATTCCCAAGCAAGGGGCTTATGGTATCTTTAATTAAATTTATCGCAGTTATTATGATTAGTAATGCAACGACTAATCCCATATATCCGTCTAAATTAAACCCTGTTAAACGTGTAATTATAACTGCTACTAATACTGCAAATGTAGAAAGAATGTCATTTCTACTGTCAATCGAGGTAGCTAGTAATGTAATAGAGTCGATAGTCTTGCCTATTTTGCGATAAAACAAAAACTGCCAAGCCTTAATCAATATTGAAATTACTAGAATTATTACTGCTATCATACTGAATTTTACTTCTTGTGGGGTAATTATCTTTTCTATTGATGTTTTACCCATCTGAAATCCTAGAAATAATACTATGAAAGAAACAATTAATCCAGCTATATATTCCATTCGTGCATGACCATAAGGATGTTGGGAATCTGCTGGTTTGACAGAAAGCTTAAATCCAACAAGCGTAACTAATGCCGAACCTGAATCAGACAGGTTGTTAATTGCATCTGCCGTGATGGACATACTATTAAATATAGTACCCACTGTGAATTTAATAAAAAAGAGTAGAAAATTAGAAGCTAATCCAACGATGCTTGCAAATTTTCCATAGCGTTCACGCATTGTAAATTTACTTTCATTTTTATCATCCTTTATAAAAATTTTAATTAGTAAATTAGTCAAAATTACACCGTCTTTCATAAAACTTTCATTGCTACAACTATAATTACAATATGTTGAACTTCAAATTTTATCACATTATTATTATATTGTCAACCATTATTTAATAAACATTATGTTAATTTATTTTATTCTAAACTTTTCAATTGGTGACAAATGCAGAAATATGTGATATAATAAAAAATATGATTTTTTGGAGGTTACTATGAGCGTATTAAATGTTGAAAATGTTACACATGGTTTTGGTGCAAGGAGAATTTTACAGGACGCTTCATTTCGCTTGCTAAAGGGCGAACACGTCGGACTTGTTGGTGCAAATGGTGAAGGTAAATCTACCTTTCTTAATATAATTACAGGCAAACTAATGCCTGACGAGGGCAAGGTAAGTTGGTGTAATCATATTACAACTGGATACCTTGACCAAAGTAGTACTCTTACTAAAGGAAAGACTATTCGTGATATTTTGCGTGAGGCATTCAGTCATATGTATGAAATGGAACAGGAAACGCTTGCAATGTATGATAAAATGTCAGATTGTACAGAAGAAGAAATGGAACAGCTGTTAGAGGATGTTGGAGAAATTCAAGATATATTGGAAAATAGTGGCTTTTATACGCTTGACGCTAAAATTGAGGAGTTTTCAAACGGTTTAGGATTGCGTGAAATCGGACTTGATAGAGATGTAAGCGAACTTAGTGGTGGACAGCGTACAAAGGTTCTTCTTACTAAGCTATTGCTTGAAAACCCTATGATACTTATTTTAGATGAGCCTACTAACTTTTTAGATGAAAACCATATATCGTGGCTTAAAAACTTTCTGCAAAATTATGAAAATGCATTTATTCTTGTTTCCCATGATATTCCTTTTGTGAATTCAGTTGTCAATGTAATATATCATGTTGAGGATTCAATTCTCACACGTTATAAAGGAAATTATGACGAATTTATGGCAATGTATGAGTTGAAAAAGCGTCAGCTTGAACAGGCATATGAAAAACAGCAAAAGGAAATTTCTCATCTTGAGGACTTTATTGCTCGAAACAAGGCTCGTGTTGCTACTACTAATATGGCAAAAAGCCGTCAAAAAAAGCTTGACAAAATGGACATTATTGAACTTGGCAGGGAGAGAATTAAGCCTAGCTTTTCTTTTTCATATTCTCGTGCGACAGGTAGAGTTGTCATTGAAGCTAGTGATTTGGTGCTTGGATATGATGAACCACTCACTAGCCCACTAAGTTTACAGCTTGAAAGAGGGCAAAAGGTTGCTATAAAAGGTGTGAACGGCTTAGGTAAATCTACACTTCTTAAAACATTACTATGTATACAGCCAGAGATTTCGGGAGCAGTTAAGCTTGATGATTATGTGGAAATAGGATATTTTGAACAGGAACACGCATCTGGTGATAATAATGCATTAGATGAAATATGGCAGGAGTTCCCATCAATGACTAATGCTCAAGTTCGTGGTGCTTTGGCAAAATGTGGACTTACTCCTCAACATATTGAAACACAAATGCGTGTGCTTAGTGGTGGCGAAAATGCAAAGGTGCGTTTATGTAAACTTATGCTGAAAAATATAAATTTATTAGTGCTTGACGAGCCTACCAATCATCTTGATATTGACGCAAAGGAATCACTTAAAAATGCGATAGCAGAGTTCAAAGGCACTGTTTTACTAGTTAGCCATGAACCTGAATTTTATATGGATATCGTTTCAGATGTATGGAATCTTGAGGAATGGACAACAAAAATCGTATAAGAATAATTAAGCCTAATGAAAAATCACCACAATTAATCCAAAAGGTTAAGTGGTGATTTTAATAAGCTATATGGTACTATGAATATGTCACTCTTTGGTTTTACAATCAGTAGTTGATACACTTACTGGAATACTTTTAATGTACTCCCCCGTATCAATCGGTAGGTTTTTCTTTTCTAGTTTTTCATTTAAAAATTCTTTTATCAATGTATATATCACTGTAAATATCGGAACAAAGGTTACCATACCGATAAACCCAAACAACCCACCACCGACAAATATCGCAAATAATATCCAGAAAGTAGGTAATCCCAATGAGCCACCTAAAATTTTCGGCTCAAGGACATTTCCGTCAAATTGTTGTAGCACTAAAATAAATATCGCAAAGATAATCGCTTTCTTAGGGTCTTCCACAAGAATAAGCAATATACATGGAATTGCACCAATAATAGGTCCAAAGAAAGGAATCATATTTGCTAAACCTATGATAAAGCTTATAAGAGCCGCAAACGGCATTCCCATGATTGTCATTCCTATGAAAGTAATTACACCAACTATAAGTGAATCAAGAGTTTTTCCAGATATATATTTTATAAAAACTGTGTTAACCCTGTCGCTAATCCTGAGTATTTTCTCACATTTTCTCTCATGTAGTAACGAATACAAGACCTTTTTAGTTTGTCCTTTAAATGTTTCCTTGTTATACATTACATAAATAGACATAATCAAGCCAAGTAAAAAGTCCTTAATACCTATAAGAAATGAAAATGCTCCATCCTTAATTCCAGTTAAAAGCTTTTCAAATTCAGGTTTAAATTTTGTAACTGCGTCCATAAGAGATGAACGGATAGTTTCAAACTCTTCATTCCAAAGCTCATTTATCTCTGGGTTATTAGATAAAAATCTGGTAGCAAAGTTCTGTAAATTATTTAGGTATGAGGAGAAGTTCTTTAGTATTTTTTCTATACTCTGCATAACCTCAGGAATTACAGTCATAATTAATAATGCTATTAAAGATAATGTAATAAGCATCGTTATTGTTATTGATAGGCTTCGGACAAGGGATTTACGTTCTTTCTTTTTACATATAACCTTTTTCAAAAGCTTTTCAAAAAATTTCATTATTGGATTAAGTAAATACGCTATTACCCCTCCCCAAATAACAGGGGATAGAACTTTTAAAAATAGTTTGACGTAGTGTATATACTTTTCATAATTAAAGACCATTGAAACAAATAGTAGACAAATTACAAAAACAATCACAACATATATTGCAATCGTTGTGTATTTTGAATTAAATTTAAACTTCACCAAAACACCTCTTTAATATAGTTTATAAATACATTATACAACATTTTAATAGCGAATGGAATAGTTTCAGAGTATAATAAATATCAAAATTTATTATACTGTTAATAAATTTAATTTTAGGTCTTTTATTTAAGGCGTAAATATGATATAATATTAAAAGTTGACATCTTGTAAGAATGAATTAAATAAGGTTGTATTTTATGCCCTTACGCCTTTGAGGACATAATTATTATTAATAGTACATTGAATGGAGTAGATTTATGGCAGAGCAAAGTTTTAAAGATTTAAAAAGGTCGGCATTACAAAAATATTTTGATAAAATGAACTCACAACAACAAGAGGCAGTGTTTGCTGTTACTGGGCCTGTATTGGTATTGGCTGGTGCTGGAAGTGGCAAAACTACTGTAATAGTTAACCGTATCGCTAACATGATTAACTTTGGAGATGCATATTATAACGAAACCTCTAATGGTTCCGAAGATGAAATAAATTTCCTGTTAGATTATATAAATGGAAAATCAGATGATATTGCAAGATTGAAGGATATAATCGCTGTTTCACCGATTAAGCCTTGGAATATATTGGCTATTACTTTCACTAATAAGGCGGCGGGTGAACTTAGAGCAAGGCTATCAAATATTTTAGGTGAGGATGACGCTAAAGAGGTTAATGCTGCAACATTCCATTCAGCTTGTGTAAGAATATTACGCCGTGAAATTGAAAAGTTAGGTTATCATAGTAGTTTTACTATATATGATTCTGACGATAGCCAAAGGGTTATAAAATCCTGTTTATCTGATTTGAATGTTTCTGAACAGCAATTCCCACCAAAATCTATTTTAAGTAGCATTAGCAAGGCTAAGGATAGTATGCTATTCCCAAAGGATACTGAGGCTTCTATTGGTGGGGATTTTAGAAAAAGTGTTATAGCTAAGGTTTATGCTGAATATCAAAAAAGATTGAAAAGCTCAAATGCGTTGGATTTTGACGATATTATTATGCTTACTGTACAGCTGTTTACTGATTTCCCCGATGTTTTGGAGCATTATCAGAACAGATATAAGTATATATTGGTTGATGAGTATCAAGATACTAACCATGCACAATTTAAGTTAGTAAGTTTATTGTCCTCAAAGCATAATAATTTATGTGTTGTTGGTGATGACGACCAGAGTATTTATAAGTTTAGAGGGGCTACGATAGAGAATATTCTTAATTTTGAAAAGCAGTTTGAAAATACAGTGGTTGTTCGTCTTGAACAGAACTATCGCTCGACTCAACGGATTCTTGACACTGCAAATTCAATTATAAAAAATAATCGTGGACGAAAGCCTAAAACTCTTTGGACTGATGGCAATTTAGGCGAAAAAACGGTTACCTATAAGGCACAAGATGAAATGGATGAGTCAAGATTTGTTTCAAAATCAATTCTTGAGGGAATAAAGCAAGGTGGTAAATATAAGGATAATGTTATACTTTATCGCATGAATGCACAGTCAAACACGATTGAAAGAACCTTTGTGCAAAGTGGTATCCCCTATCGTGTGCTTGGTGGGTTGAAGTTTTTCGATAGAAAAGAAATTAAAGACGTTTTAGCATACCTTACAGTTGTGAATAATAATAATGATATGCTTAGATTGAAACGTATTATTAATGAACCAAAAAGAGGTTTAGGTGAGTCTACCCTCACTATGCTTGAGGAAATCACAATGGATTTGAATGTTTCTCCTCTTGATGTAATGAGAAATGCTGCTGATTATCCTGTGCTTTCTAAAAAAGCTACTGTTTTGAGAAACTTGGCAAAGATGTTCGATACGCTATCAGATTTAGCTGAAACTTCACCATTGGATAAGCTTCTTGATGAAATGCTCGATAGGTCGGGGTATAGGGAGTTTTTGAAAAATCTCGGTGATGACGGGGTTAACAGGCTTGAAAATATTAATGAGTTAAAGTCAACAATGATGTCATATTCTGCTGACGCAGAAGACCCTAGCCTTAATGGATTTTTAGAGGAAATCTCATTATATGCCGATATTGATAAGCTTGATGAAACAGTGGATGCTGTTGTTATGATGACTATTCATTCATCAAAAGG
>CAZSZG010000032.1:0-2663 GCA_964610805.1 uncultured Oscillospiraceae bacterium | reverse complement strand
TTTATTCACATTCTGTGCAGATATATTCAGGAACAGTTTTTTCATTTATGACTGACTCGTAGAGTCGCCAACCACCAGCAAGATTATAGCAATCATAGCCGTTTCCACTTAGTATTCTGCAAGCGATATAACTCCTAAGTCCACTATGGCAATGAACATAAACAGGCTTATCCTTTTCAATTTTATCAAGATTTTCTCGTAAAGAATCAACAGGAATATTCATAAACCCATCAATTTTTCCTCTCATAACTTCAGCTGGTGTACGAACATCAAGCAGTGTTACACTTCCATCACGAGGTAAGCTTTCAACATCATGCCAAAAGAACTGCTTTACAGTGTTAGAAATTGTATTTTCAGCAACAAATCCAAGCATATTAACAGGGTCTTTTGCACTTCCAAATGGTGGTGCATAGCAAAGCTCAAGGCTTGTTAAATCCGTAATCTTTGCACCAAAACGTATTGCTGTTGCGATTACATCCATACGCTTGTCCACTCCGTCAAAGCCGACTATTTGTGCCCCTATTATCTTTAAAGTTGACTTATCCCAAATCGCCTTAATTGACATAAAGCTTGCGTTTGGGTAATATGTCGCATGAGAAGCTGAATAGGTATATGCCTTGTCGTAGTCAATTTCAGCAGTTTTTGCTGATTTCTCATTCAAACCAGTTGTTGCGACAGTCATATCGAATATTTTTAGTATAGAAGAACCTTGTGTGCCATCATATTTGCTTTCAATTCCACAAATATTATCAGCAACAATCCTCCCCTGTTTGTTTGCAGGACCTGCTAGAGGTATAAACGCTGGCTGTTGCGTAATAAAGTTTTTCACCTCAATAGCATCACCTACTGCAAAAATATCTGGGAAATTTGTTCTCATATTTTCATCAACAATTATAGAGCCTCTCTGATTAGTTTTAATTCCACAATCTTTTGCAAGCTTTGTTTCAGGGCGAACACCAACCGACATTATCAGCATATCAGCAGAAACATCGCCTTTATCAAGGCATACAACAAGACAACTGCCATTATCTCTAATGCTTTTTACACCATTATTAAGAATAAGCTTTACGCCATTTTCTTTAAGATATTTATGAACATCTGCTGACATATCAAAATCAAGTGATGCAATCAGATGGTCTGAAAGCTCAATAATAGTAACGTCTAACCCTGTTTTACTTAGATTTTCAGCCATCTCAACTCCAATATATCCACCACCGACAACAACACAGCTTTTAGGATGCTTTTCATCAATATATTGCTTAATTTCCAAAGTGTCGGGAATGTTTCGCAATGTAAAAACTTTGTTGGAATTTATGCCCTCAATCGCTGGACTTATAGGCTCTGCACCAGGAGATAAAATAAGCTTATCATAACTCTCAGTATAAGTGCTGTCATCTTTTACATTACGCACAGTAATGTTTTTATTTATCGGGTCAATTTCCATAACCTCACTTTTTATACGAACATCAATATTAAAACGTGTTTTAAAGCTTTGTGGTGTTTGCAATGTGAGCATACGTCTATCGGTTATTTCGCCACCAATAAAATATGGCAACCCACAATTAGCAAAGGAAATATAATCCCCTCTTTCAAAAATGATAATTTCAGAAGTTTCATCAAGCCTGCGAAGTCTTGCAGCAGCAGATGCACCACCTGCCACTCCACCTATAATTAATGTTTTCATAATCTTCCCTCCTGTAAAAAGTTTGTTAAGTTAAATGAAAATTGGAGCATGAACCTTTCATGATGTAATGTTTCTGTCAGAAAATAATTCTACAGAAAAGGACAATGCCTCATGCAGAAAATTATATCATTTAATTGCCCAAAATGCAACAACAATCAAGAATTACATAATTTAGTAAAGATGAATTTGGTTATCAAAAATAACGTTGCCTTGTTTGTGAACATCAGTTTGCAGACAATTTTTATTTGCAAATCAAGAAAAGAAAATACTTTTCTTGCCCAGCATACGGAAAATCAAACTGTTATAATTTAATGTAGGGATAAGTACTCAAGTATTTTTCTCCAATTTAATTATTCTTCCTCTAAATATTCATCATCAATTTTTTTAATAAAGCTAATTATTTTAGTTAAAGCATCTTTGAATGTTTCAAAAAAAGTTTCTTCGCCATTAAAAAATCGAATGAATTTTCCTGTTTCACTGGAAACACACAAGATTTCACCGTCACCAATGATATCTGCCATTACTATATAATCAGTAGGAAAACCGCTTTCTTTTTCTTGATTGTAATAATCAATAACCTCATATGTATTAAAAAATTCAGCAGTTAAGCCATTGAGAACCATTCCATTAGAGAACTTCAAAAAATCTTTATAATCATCTGGCAATGAGTAATTGATTATCTTTTCGATTTCACATATTTCCGTGTCCGTTGCGGGTGGATTAAAGGCAAACCTCTTTATTCCATCCATTTTCTTTGCTATATCAACTATCCCTCTAATTTCTTCAGACAAACTGTTGTTCGGTATTTCTGGTATAAACATAATTTTTCCCCTTGTACAATATATTTAGATTTGATAAAGGCAAACCAAAGCCATTTATTGATTAAAGAATTATGCATGATATTGTATAATTTGATTATTAGATAGAGGAATATATTGACACTCCTGTTCAGAAGTCAGAACAATTATGGAATAGGTTT
>CAZSZG010000031.1:3153-19925 GCA_964610805.1 uncultured Oscillospiraceae bacterium | reverse complement strand
GAAAGGTCACCATTAAACAATTTAACATTGTTAAAGTTAGCTGTTGCAGCAATTCTGTCAACCTCTGCACAAAGTTGATCCATCTCAGCTTGAAGTGCATTACGGTCTGTTCCAGCAGCACCGATTTTACCTGCGTTTGCTCCACCCTCTACGGTTTCATAAGTTCCGTTAGCGGATTTCTCAGAAATTTCAACCATACGGTTTAGCATATCATGAACTTCAGCCAAATAACCTTCAGTTGTTTGAATCATGCTGATACCGTCTTCACAGTTTGCAGAAGCTGTGTCAAGAGCCTTGATTTGAGCTTTCATCTTTTCACTGATTGCCAAGCCAGATGCGTCATCAGCAGACTTGTTAATCTTAAAGCCAGAAGCCAATTTTTCAAGAGAACCTGATAAACCTGCACTGTTTTTGTTCAAATGCCTTGTTGCGTTCAACGCGCTATAGTTTGTTCTTACTACCATACCCATAATAATACCTCCTTGTGTATTGTTTATTTTTTTTCGGAACATCCTTGTTCCTTTTTGCTTATGGGGTTGTATGCACGTTTCTTTGTGCTTACAATATATAAATCGCACGTTATTCGATAAAGTTAATGTGTAATCTTTCACATAGTTTTATGCAAAAATAGTAGCATATTGCACAAGGAAAATGAACGTTATATATACAATATGAACAATATTAACGGATTGTGTACAGTCTTTTAACTTTTTTGAGCCATATCTGATGTAGTTAAGTTGAATCCTTTACTAACTTCATGTATTACTTTTGTTTCGCCACCGATTTTTATTGTTGTAATAGGATAAACAACACCAACCTTAATCTTGCAATATTCTATATTTTCTATAAGGTCATTGGCTTTTTCAAGCATCTTGTCATATTTTGTTTTCTCCATCTGTCGCAATGGCACTTGAATACGCAACTGACTCAACAGCATTTTCCTGCCCACGTCAATGTTTTCGCCAAGCGATTCAATATATTTTATGTTAATTACAAGCTTCTCTAAGCCTTTTCTTGTTTCCTCTATCTTCTCTTTCAGCAAATTCCTTTGCTTTATCATGTTTGGCATACATCCCAAAACTATTTCTGTTGTACGACTGCTATTGTTCTCATTTCCTATAACTCTTGCCTCAAGTAGCTTACCAACTGTCATTTTACCACCAACAATTGTTCCCTTACCACGAGTTACAAGCAGAGTATTATCACATTCAATTTCGGAGTCGATAATTACCTCTGTTTCAATCTTTTCTCCCGCAGATACTTTACAGTTCTCTATATACTTGGTTTTTATATTACCCTTAGCCTCAATAAGTCCCCTAGCACCACCGTTTACACCACGTTCAATTGATATACTTCCACCAGCTTGAATTATTGCACCAGCCTCAACATTACCCTTTATAGTGATGTTTCCATCTGATTTAACAGAGAATCCCTCACGAACCTTTCCTTTAATGAGGACATCACCAGCAAAAGTTACATTTCCAACTGATATATCAACATCTCCAGCTATTGTCAAAAGGTTTTGTATGTTGAATACACCTTTATCAAAGCTTACATGACCATCTATAACTGCTTCAAGCACTGTTCCATCTTCAGAAATCTGAGTGTTTTTACCACGAGGTATAGGTGGCATCTTTCCCACTAACCCTTTTACTTCTTTTCCATATATGTCCATGCCACTCTTAGGTTCTACTGGAGGTACTATTTTACAGATAGGGTCACCTTTGTGTATGCTATGAATAAGATTTAACTCTTTGAAATTAATCCTTCCATCATCGTTTTCCTTAATTTCAATTTCCGATTCTCTAGGCACAATATCAATAATTTCACCATTCTTGCCATCAACACATTCCATACCTCTAGCTATTCTAATCAGCTTAAAGTAAAGCTTTTTTTCAGCTATTCTGACAATCATATTGTTATCTGTACCATATATAATCTTTTTCTCATCCAAAGCATTTTTCAGCATCTCAACTGAAATTTCCTCGCCACCATTTCTAGGTGGATATACAAAAAGCCATGCGTGCATATTATCAGGTGATACTCTGATATAAATGTACGCATCTGTCATGACTTTATTTTTATTTTCATCATCCTTTGATAAAACTTTTTTGGCTGTGTTATATAGTTCATTCTCTTCTTCATCTGTATCATCCTTGAACATTTCAAACTCAGCTATATCCTCTATGTTATTAATTCCACCAAATGAACTCAAATCATTAAATCTCATTTCAGGGTCAATATCATTATATTCAGCTGAAAATTCCTCACTTTTTTCAATAAATTCTTCAGCTAAACCCTTAAATTTCTCACTGTCTGGAATATTACGATATATTTCTTCTGCTTTATTTATAACATCGCTTGTGAGCAATTGTATTTCTTCTACCCCCTCCTTTTCAGAAGGATTCTCCTTGCTAAGTTCGTATATATCCTTGAACTCTTCAGTAACATATTCTAAGGGATTATATTTAGTTTCTTCCTTGCCATCCCAACAATCCCATATGCTGTACACAGGACTATCTTCACCTAGTTGTATGCTTTTCGGCAATCCAACAATCTCTTCTACTTGAGCCTTTACTGGCTCTATCTTAATTTCTTCTATCTTAGTATTTGAAACCTTTTCTGCTCTTCTCTTGAAAAAGCCCCTCTTACTCTTACCTTGCTTTTCTTTATTAATAGCCATGAGTATTAATCACCCCAGTCTAATTTTTGACTCTGTCTTTTTTGGCGTAGCTGTTCACTTTGCTTTTGGAACAGATATGACCATATTGCATCTCTGTCGTCATATTTGTTGAATAAAAACTCACAACCATATTGACTTATATTGCTATCATCTCGATTAATAAGTCTTATAACTCTGCATTGGTAGCACAATGTTTTACCTTTTAACACCAATTCCACCATTGCGACAGAATCTGCCTCAATATCATAATTCACTTCTATCCTTAATCCACATAAGCTCATATCCTTAATAATTACAGATACCTTTTCTGAAAAATCAGAATCATTATGTTTATCAAAGATAACTAATGCCTCCATGTCTAAATCTACCCTGAAAAAATTTCTTCTATCACGGTCAATAAGTTCAATTACATTTGTAATCTTCATTTCTTTTCTTGTTGACGTAAAAACTTCTCCCGACAATGCCCTAAAACCATTCTTAGCACTAATAATATTAATTTTTACCTCAGTCCCACAAGTAATCAGCTGTAATGAGTTATCGTTTTTTTCTGAAATTTTAATGTAGTCCTCGCTTATCTCCTTTATCATTCCAACAGCAAGCAATACATTCTCCTTTGTTTTTACTTCACAAATTGAAGATTCATATTCATAAGATATAGGTAACATACCAATAACCCCCTTAAATTAAAAGTAGCGTATAAAATGTCTTTGGGAATATTAATCATCCTTTTTATTGGAACGTACTTCCCTACGGCTATTCCTGATTGAATTTAGCCTTTCTCTTGGTCCTTCTTGATTTTTATCTCCATCATTGTTTTTAATTTCAGATGATGTCTTTAATAATTGGCAATATATCGCTGCTATTACCTCATACAATTCGGGTGGAATACTATTACCTACCTCCAGCATACACAAAAGTGATGCTGCACTGTCATCTCTGAATACAGGGATACCGTTATTTTCAGCAATATCAATAATTTTGTCAGCAATTGAGCCATACCCTGACGCTATGACTATCGGTGCGTTATCTACCTCACTGCTATATTTTAACGCAACAGCTTTATCTTTATTTCTATTCTTTTTAGATTTTGACATCTATACCAGTCCTTTTATATGGCAATGATTTAAACACCTCTAAAAGAGAGCGTGTACTCTCTAGTTTATCCACTGTTATCTTTTCAAAGTAATATTCTGAAAATGAAATACATTGTGCAAAATCTTCCTTAATTTTTGAAAAAGTTTCAACATGGCTTGGTGGGCAAAGTAAATTTAACTTGATTTTTTTATCTTCAACAAATAACTCAGTTTCGAACTGCCCCACCCCCTCAATATCGAAAACTATAAGCATATGTATGCACTGATTGTTGCTATAAGCCCCTGAACGCTCATCTGCTTTTCCGTCTGGGTCTATCCAAACCTCTGCAAATGATTTTAAGTCTAAGTAATTAACTGGAATTATAAAATGTAAAAGTGGTGTGAAGTTACATGGCGAAGACAGTAGGCTATGGACTATTTTATCTATATTCTCTGCATTAAGCATCCTAACCTCATCATTATCACTCTGCTTGCTGATTATTCCAGCTATAGTGTCCATAGTTTCAGAGTTTTTCAGTGAGTTCATATCCCCATTCTTCATATCACGCAGAAACGAATTCACAAGATTTATAAGTTCATTTTTAGATTGATTTCCATCTAACATAATTAATAGATTTCTAACTGACTGATTTAAAAAATCTTTATTATCATTAAACCTTGAAAGGTTATATTCTGTTATTGACACAAGCTTTGAAGTTTTTGAGTTGTACAAAATGCTTTCCTCAATCTCATCTAAAACCAAAGCCACTTCTTTTTTTAAAGAATTAAAATTTATTTCTGAATCAGAACTTCTGAATTTTTGAGATAGCTCTAATATTTTTTCCGATAAACCTTTACTTGCACTCAAGCTTTTCCCTAGAAACTTCAGGTTGTTTCCAATCGCATCCAAAATATCTCTTCTATTCATCTCATGATTAATCGATTTAAGTAACGTTGCAACACTTAACTTCATTTCATTATCGGGATTTTTATTTATAACCTCCCGTAAAAAGTCAAATAAATCACCTTTAAACGAAGTAGCCTGATTTTCCTGTTTCATCATCTCCGACGCTATATCATCAGGATTAATAAGCAATGAGCCAAACATTCTCTGAATTTCTTCAGTAAATGCCTTGTTATTCATTGGTAGTAGCTGAATTATCTCCTGAAGCATATAAATATTCTTCAAAAAGCTAACTGTTACTGCTGGGTCTTTCAACAAATTCATAAGAATAGACGGTTTTCCATCCTTATCAATCATACCACCGTAATTCTTCATCATTTCTGACGCTACATTATTTGTTTGTGCAACCCTACCAACATCTATCATATTAAACGGTGGGGCATCAGGTTCTGTTATTTGCTTTGTAGGATTAATCTGTCCTCTATTTATTAACGGTGTGGTCACCTTAAGCATATCAGCCATAATTAATCCCTCCCCACTGCTCTTTTATTTGCTTTATCCTCGTAAATTATTCACTAGCTGTTCAATCTCATCAGCAGTTGTAACAACCCTTGCACTAAATTGATATGCTTTCTGCGATAAAATAAGATTCGACATTTCATCAGCAATATTAGTGTTTGAACGCTCTAGTGATGTTGTGTAAATCTTATTTTCTGCCTCTCCTGCAAGCTGTGGCTCACCAGATATATCCGTTGGAAGAAAACTAGTTTTATTAATTTTCTGTAAGCCATATGGATTGTCAAACTTAAATATACCTAATCTATCAGCTACAACTCCACTATCAATTTGATTTGTTTCTACATTGTACTGAACAGTAATTCTTTGCTCATTTGAATCAAGTACATATCCTCCATCAGATGAAACAAGGTAATTTCCATCCTGTTCAACGCTTATATCAAATGCACCGTTTCTTGTATACTCAACTCTGCCATTGCGTTCAACTGCAAATAAACCCTCTCCAGCAATCGCAAAATCCAATGCATATCCTGTATTATGCAAATTCCCTTGATTATAAAGCATATCCTGTGAACTAAGCTTAACGCCATGTCCAGTAAGAACCTTTTCGCCATCATTATTTGTAAGGTTTTGGTTAATATCCATAGTTGATTTAATTAAGCTGTTAAATGATGATTTATCAGCCTTATAGCCATATGTATTTACGTTAGCAACATTGTTTGCTATCATATCAATATCATTTTGGTATGCCCTCAAGCCAGACGCACCACTATAAAATGCAATATTCATTATCTATACTCCTTATCCTATACTTGCTAATGTTGCAGCCTTTGCATTCATTTGGTCAACTATACGCAATGCTGTGCTACATGATGTAAACGCCCTCTGTGCCTCAATAAGCCTTGTATACTCCAAATTCATATCAGTATTAGAACGTTCAAGTACATTTTGATATACCGTAGCATTATCTAAAGTTTCAACAGCAGTTGATGAGTAAAGCCCATTATTGTACTTTAACATATTTGCGTCCTCAGTAGGCATCGTTATCAGCAACCTATCCACATACTGCCCATTTTCATCAAATATTCTACCATCACTGCTAACTGCAAAACCAGAAGAACCATTGAGGTTAATCGCTCCATTTTGCCCTAATACACGTCCAACATCCTTTAAAACAAGATACCCCTCTTGGTCTATATTAAAGTTACCGTTGCGTGTCATATACTGTCTTTCTGCTCCTTGAACATTAAAAAAGCCTTCACCTACGATTGCCATATCAAGTGGTCGTGCTGTTTCGTCAAGTGAACTACCACTAAAGTTAGTAATAACATCGTCAACAAGGCTAACAGCCGAACCAACGCCTATTTGCTCCGTATTATTTTTCTCTATTCTCGTTAAAAACTCTTGGTCAAAAGTAGATGTAACCAAACGCTCACTCTTATAACCAGTTGTCTGTGAATTTGCAAGATTATTTGAAATTACATTCAAGTTTCTTTGCTGTACTAGCATACCCGATGATGCAGTATAAAATCCCGACAGCATAACCTAACCACCTTTCATTTTACCTATTTATTTTAAGTTTATCACACATAAATAACAACGTCAATCAATTCATATAAACTTAACAACGGATACATCTTTTCACGCTAATTCGTTCATATAAACATCCATTTTGTTCTTTATTTTTAAAATTGCACGGGTATGCATCTGTGATATACGCTGTGGAGTAACCTCCATAATCTTTGCAATATCAGCGAACATCAAATCCTCATAATAATATAAAGTAATGAGTAGCTTTTCTCGTTCGGATAGTGTATCTATCCCCTCTTTCAAAACTTCTCTGAGTTCATTTTTTAATAGATTTTTTTCTGGATAAAAATCATCATATGACGATGATTCCATAACATCACCAAATTGTGAAACATTCTGTATAAGTTCCTCAAAGGATAATGTAATCATATTAGAAACTTCATAGTTATACTGTGACAGCTTCTCTACTGATATTCCCATTTTATTAGCAATTTCCTGCTGAGTAGGCTCACGCATAAGCTCGTTACTAAGCTCATTATACACATTCGCTATGTCTTTAGATGTTGAACGAACTCTTCTTGGAACAAAATCCTGCTTGCGAACTAAATCTATTATTCCGCCCCTTACCCTCATAAATGCATATGATTCAAATTTTACACCCTTTGTTGCGTCAAATCTTTCAATACAATCAATCAATGAAATAACACCTTGATTTACCATATCTTCAATCTGGGCATATCCCGAAGCTATTCCTCTTAACTGAACAGCTGTTGCTTTGGGTATATACATAAAATTCATAACTAATTGGTTTCTTATCTTGACATCTTTTGTTTCTCTATATTTTTTATGGAGAACTAAAAATTCTTCTTCAGTTAGAACATTATTTTTTTTATTTGAATCCAATTTTTATCACTCCATTCTATGCTTTTTTATTCCACCGATATGCTACCTAATGATTGAACTTGTATTTGACTGTCAATTTCATTGAATGACAATACAACAACATTAGGATAAAACTGGTCAATAAGCTTTTTAAAATACATTCTTACCATTGGTGAAGTCAATACAATTGGTACTTGCACCAAATCCTTTATCTTATCTATTTCAGCAGTTGCTGATACTATTATCTTCTGTATTGACGCTTGGTCAAGTGCTAAATATGAGCCACTCTCAACCTTTTTAACTGAGTTTATAATCATATTCTCTATGCTTGAATCAAGGCTGATTACCTTCATTTGTCCAGCCTCAGCAAACTTCCTTGATATAGTTCTCTTTAATGACTGACGAACATATTCAGTAAGCATATCAACATCCTTAACCTTGCCAGCATAATCGCCCAATACCTCAAGAATAGTTTCTAAATCCCTTATTGGTATATGTTCTTCAAGCAACTTTCCCATAACCTTTTGTAAATCATTAATTGTAACTAAGTTTGGTACTATATCATTTACAATTGATGGATTTGTCTTTTTAAGGTTTTCAAGCATATTACCAACTTCCTGTCGGTTAAGTAATTCTCTTGCATGAGCTTTAATTATTTCAGATAAATGAGTAATTATTACTGATACAGGGTCAATTAATGTATAACCTAATAAATCTGCTTTATTCTTTTTATCCTCACTAATCCATTTTGCTTTAATACCAAATGCTGGTTCTATTGTTTCTATGCCGTCAATACTGTCATCATCGGGTGGTGCAAGTGCTAAGTAATGGTCCATAAACACATCGCCTCTGGCTACCTCTTCTCCCTTAATACATATTGTATATTGGTTAGGGTTGAGCTGTCCACTATCTTTCAATTGCACAGGAGGTATAATAAATCCCATATCCTCTGCAAACTGCTTTCTTAACATTACCACCCTGTCAAGAAAGCTACCACCACTTTTTTCATCAACAAGTGGAATTAAGCTATATCCAAACTCTATCTTTATTTGCTCAACACTCAATAAGCCATATAGATTTTCAACATTTCGATAATATGTTGCCTCGCTTGTAATTTCCTCAACTGGCATTTCCTCAGCAAGGTTTTCAACCACAAGCTGTTCTCTGTATTTTCTTTTCAATATTATACCTAATAATATCAGTCCACCAGCTAAAATAAGAACTTGTAATGGTGGAAATCCAATAAAAATAGTAAAAATCAATACTACTCCTGTCAAAATCAATACAGTAGGTTGTGCCAAAAACTGTTTTGACATATCCTGAGCAAGCGTTGAATCAGATGATGAACGGGTAACTACCATACCTGTTGCAACAGAAATTAATAGTGCAGGTATCTGCGATACAAGACCATCTCCTACAGTTGCTATGCTGTATACGCTCATTATTGTACCAAAATCGCCCATACCACTTAGCAGACCTACTAAAACTCCACCTATCAAGTTTATAAACGTAACAATAATTGACATTATTGCGTCGCCCTTTACAAACTTTGTAGCACCATCCATTGAACCGAAAAAGCTTGCCTCACGTTGTACCTTTTCACGACGGTATCTTGCTTCAGCTTCAGTAATTATTCCTGAGCTTAAATCAGCGTCTATCGCCATCTGTTTACCTGGCATAGCGTCCAGTGTGAATCTTGCTGAAACTTCAGCCACACGCTCTGAACCTTTTGTAATTACTATAAATTGCATTAATACAATAATGATAAATATTACTAATCCTACTATAACATTACCTCGAATAACAAACTGTCCAAAGGTATTTACTATCTCTCCAGCAAACCCATTGTTAGTTAAAATTGAACGTGTAGATGATACGTTCAATCCCAGTCGAAGCAATGTCGTAATCAATAGGATTGTTGGAAACACTGAAAATTCTAACGGTTCTTTAACATACATTGTTATAAGTAAGATTACTAATGCTAGTCCCATCTGCACAATAAACATAAAGTCCAGTATTTGTGTTGGCAATGGAACAATAAGTAAAAATACAATTACAATAACAAATATTGGTACTACATTCTTTAATAAACCAGCTAATTTTCCCATTCTACTTCAATTCCTTTTTCTTTACACTATATACGAATGCCAAAACATCGGCAACTGCTTGATAAAAATCCTTTGGTACTTCTCTGCCTATATCAACAGCAGCATACAACGCTCTTGCAAGTGGCTTGTTTTCCGTTATAACAATATCGTTATTCTTGGCAATTTCTATAATCTTCAATGCCACAAAATCAGCTCCTTTTGCAATTACTACTGGGGCATTATTATTTTCAGAATCATATTTCAACGCAACTGCATAATGAGTAGGGTTTCTTATTATTACATCAGCCTCAGGTACAGCCTGCATCATCCTGTTCATCGACCTTTGTCGCTGAATCTGTCTTATCTTACCTTTTATCTGTGGGTCACCCTCTGATTGTTTATACTCTTCTTTAACTTCTTGCTTAGTCATTTTTAAATCTTTCTCAAAATCCCACCTTTGATAAAGATAATCAAAGAATGCTAAAAACGCAAAAATTATTGCCACATTTTTTACAACTGAAAATATAATGTCACCAGTCAAATATGCAACTTGATTTATAGACATATCCATCATCTTTGGGAAGATAGATATTACATCTTTTAAAGTATCATAAATTATAACTATCATAACAGTAACTTTAAGTATTGCTTTTAGTAACTCCATTAGCCCTTTAAGTGATATCATTTTCTTGATTCCACTTATCGGATTTAGCTTGTTAAACTTAAATTTTACCGATTTAAACGATATAAAAGCCTTTGTCTGTGCTATTGTTGGAATTATTGTTGCTAGCCCAGCAACCAATAGCATAGGTAATGAACCAATCAACACTGCTATTGTTCCATTTATAAAAAACAAGTTAATATCAGATGCCGTAAGCCTTTCCTGAGTTTCAACAAGTGAAAAACAAGTTTTTAACGAATTAATAAGTGTGTTGCTTATTAGAGGATAGAGTAACTTAAATGCATAATATACTGCTATTAAAGATATTGCTGTTACAACTTCTTTACTTTGTAGCAACCGTCCCTCTTTTCGCTCATCTTTCCTCTTTTTCAGCGTAGGCTTTTCGGTTTTTTCACCTGCACCACCATTTGCCACTCATAATCCCCCCTTACAGGAAATAGCATTTTTCTTTATCCTCCTGTGATGGCATAAAGAGCGTCTTGCAAGCTTTCAAACATTATTCCTATATAATTATCTATAAAATTAGCCATTGGCTGTGAAAAAATTAAAAGTATTATCAGCGTAAGTAATATCTTTGATTCCATATTAATTACAAAGATATGAATTTGAGGTATAAGCTTCATCAATACACCTAAGCAAATTTGCAAAATAAAATGTGCTGCTAAATACGGAAACACAAGCCTTATTACCAATGAAAATGTATTAATAAACAAATCTATTGCAAAAGTATTTACAGAATCCAAATTAAATTTTGGAACTCCCACTGGAATAATATCGTATGACGAATATATAATCTTGAATAACAATAAGTGGCTATTCGTTGTGAAAATATATAAAATAAAAAACATATTGAGAATTTTATCTGATATCGCCATTTGAATACTTGTTCCAGGGTCAAATATTTTTGCCATACTCAATCCGAATTGTGTATCAAGAATTTCACCTGTTCCTAATAGCGTATAATAAAAAATACTTATTACATATGAAAAAATAAATCCTATGAAAAGCTCTTTCATTAATGTGAAAGCGAAAAAGAATGTTCCATAATCCATAGTTCCTGTTGGTTCTATCATTGGTGCAATTGCAATCGTTACCACCATAACTAATCCAGCCCTAATTCTTGCTGGCACACCTCTTTGTGTAAATATAGGATTGAACGCTATTACTCCAGCCATTCTTACAAGAACCATTATATAAATGTATATATCATTAAAATTAATACTTAACATATTGTCCTCATATATTCGCTATTTTATCAAAAATTAACTTGAAAAATTCATTGAATGCGTTCATCATTGTTGAACCGAATATTAACAGCATAAGTGATATTACAATGAGCTTCGGAACGAATGTAAGCGTTTGCTCATGTATTTGTGTTGCTGCCTGAAAGATTGCAACTACTAGTCCAATTACAATACTCGCCAATAACAACGGCCCTGCTACTCTTAAAGCTACTAGCATTGCATTGTTGAATATTTCTAAAATTTCACCCTGTTCCGTAATATCACCCCATTTCTATATTTTTTCAGCATCTTAGCTAATGAAATCCTGTTATCAAGGACTGTATCAGTAATGTCCAACCATCAACCAGTATAAATAGCATTAGTTTAAATGGCAAGGAAATCATTGACGGTGGTAGCATTACCATACCCATTGACATCAACGTGCTTGCTACAACAATATCTATAATAAGAAATGGTATATAAAGCAAAAATCCAATTAAAAATGCTCTTTTTAGTTCACTAGTAATAAATGCTGGAACTATTACTGTTAGGCTTAAATCCAATAGCTTTTCCTGTGAATCAAATTCAGCCATATCTGTTTGGTCTACTGAATCTGACAATGAAAGAAACAAATCCAAATCCTCTTCATAAACCTGCTTTAACATAAACTCTTTTAACGGTTTAATACCGTTATCTAATGCTTCTTCCTGTGTAATTTGGTTTGCTTTAAAAGGTTTGTACGACACATCGTTTATTTCCTTGATTACAGGTGACATTATAAAAAGCGTTAAAAACAATGCTAAACCTGTTAGTACCTGATTTGGTGGGGACTGTTGAGTTCCCAATGCGTTCCTTAAAAATGATAAGGATATTATAATTCTTGTAAAGCAGGTGGTCATAAGTAAAAGCGTTGGTAGCAAAGCTAGAAACGCTAGCATAAATAATAAATCTAATGCACTCGTTGGATCTCCTGCTTCTCCTGAATTTATATCAATATTAATCCCAGCATCAGCGTGAACATTTAGGTTGTAGCACACCGATATTAAAATCACTACAATTATCAGATTTACAAGGAAAAAAATTAAATTTTTCTTTAAATATTTATTATTAGGAGCATGAGTTTTAATCATCTTTTTCTTTCTCCAAATTTTCTTTTTCTTTATTCAAAATTGAAAACTTACTATTTGTAACATTCTTCAATATGCTTAAAAAGTCCATGTTCTTATCATTTGGCTTTTCAACGTTCAAAGATAACTCATCAACATCACTTATCTTTTCAATTTGGTTGTTTGTTACGCCAAGTAGCATGGTCTTATCTGCAACCTTCACTATAATCAGCAATTTATCCTGACTTAGTGCAACCTTTTCTATAATTTTTATATTCTTGCCACCATTACCCTTAAATCCATATCGCTTACCTATAAACTTTGCTGAAAAATATGCTGCAACTAATATTAAAATAAAAAATATTATTCCTAAAATAATAGAACTAATCTGTTCAATTGTTTCTGGCAATACAACTCCCCCTTAACTCCTTAAAATGCTAGACACTAACCTTTCAATATTTACTCATTAAAAAGCTATTATCCCCTACTATTTCAGTTATTCTAACTCCAAAATTATCATCTATCACCACTACATCTCCACGAGCGATAACCTGTCCATTAACAACAACTTCAACAGGAGCACCTGCCTGCTTCTCAAGGCTTATTACAGTTCCTTGTGCAAAATCAAGCACATCTTTCATCTTAATTTTAGTTTTCCCAAGTTCAATCGAAACATCAAGTAATACATCCATCAGCAAGTCCATATTGTTTTTTAATAATGGTGAACTAAAAGCTGAGTTATCTGAATTATCCGAAAAATTAGGAAACTGCGTTTCTTGAACACCTACAGCTGGATTTCTGATTTTTATTGAGCGATTAGATGAGTTATTTAAATTCAATATTGAACCAATCTTAATTTCATCTCTCATCTCTTGAGTTTGATTATTCCTAAGCTTAACATCATCAACTGCCGCTTTAGTTTCCTTAACCTCAGGAGCATTTTTTTCCTTTACCTCCTCATTATAGGATACTAATTTATTAATTGCATCTACAGCATCTAACGAAAATAGAAGTATTAAATCGCTGTTTAAAACATCACTTATATCAATTTTTAATGTAATGCAACCAATCTTTCCACCGTCACTATCTAATTTCTGATTTAACGAATCTCTTCCCTCAAATATTTTAGTTTCTGGTGATTCTATTTCAATATTGATATTTAAAAACTCACTAAGCGATGATGAACCAGAATTTAGCATCTGATTTGCGATTTCATTTATAGTGCTTAAACTAAATTCATCAAAAGTAAATTCATTTATATCATCATTTTCACTATTCATCAAAAGATTAAGTATCGTCTGTATGTCAATCTTTCTAATTAATACTGCATATTTACCTAATAATCCACTCTTATATGAGCAATCAATTATCAACCCATCATCATATCCGACTAAGTTTATTTCATCTATTTCTTGTAACAAAGCTTTTGATATGCTTATATTAATTTGTTTATTTAAAATAGTTGAAATTGCAACAGCTGCTGAACTTGCACTTATATTTAAAACCTCACCAATTGCATCTAATTCCACATTAGTTAAGCTATCCTTTCCCATATGACTACTCACTCCTTCCACTTTTTCTTTCTAAATTCAAAACTCTGCTCTTTCTCTATGTATTAACAAGATTTTTGAATTTGCTCTCTTTCCATATCCACTACTCTCCAACCACAACGGCAATCTCTCCACTATTCTCATTAGAATAAAAACTACCGAAAATCAATTCCCAGTCTTCAGTTTTACTATTTGCTCCTTCGCTTGGTATTATTACAATCTCAACACGACGATTTTGCATACGTCCGTTTTCTGTATCATTAGTTGCAACGGGGTAATCATTTCCCAATCCAATTGCAATAAGCTGAGTTGATTCAATGCTGCAGGTTTTCTCAAAATAATTCGAAATAACCGTTGCTCGCATAGACGAAAGCGTTCTTTCATCAGCACTAGAATAAGGTGCATTAGCAGTATACCCCTTTATTACTATTTTGGATATCCCACCTTCAAACTGCTTTAATGTTTGACCCATAAATTCCATTATAGGATAACTTGTAGCAAGCATGGTTGAGTCATCAGGATTAAACAAAACATTATTTGAAAACTGTATATATATGTTTTCATAGCCCTTCTTGGTTTCCTCAGCTACACCATCACCTGTACCACTTTTTAGTGAACCTTTTTCAATATAAATACTATCAGACATCTCATTTGTTTCAATATGTGTTTTCAGATAGTTATATAAATCACTGAAATCAACTTCCTCAGAGTCATCATCATTATCACCTGGATTATAACCATTGGAATCTCCAGAATTATTTGCTAAATCTTCTCCATCATCCACAACAGTGAATACTATTTGGTCAACCTTTTCTGTACCGTTTATGTTAAAAGCTTTTACTAAATCAGCCCACTTATCCTCTTGAATGGAAGACATACTATACATTGCTATGAAGAATGTCATCAAAAGTGTTACCATGTCGCCATAAGTATCCATCCAGTTTCCGCCACCTTCAAGTTCCCGCCTTTGCTTTGCCATTTAACGACACCCTCCCTCACCTATTTTTTCTTCTTTTTATTTTCTTTTTGTCCATCGCTTCCACCTGATGTTATAAGTTTAGATGCCTGTGAGCCTGGTAACAGTCTTATAAGCTTTTCTTCAATAAATTTAGGGTTATCTCCATCTTGAATAGCCTGTACACCCTCACTAATAATCGTTTTACATAAATATTCTTCATCATGACGTATTTTCAATTTGTTCGCCATTGGCTTAAACAAAAGGTTAGCAAGCAAAACTCCGTAAAGAGTAGTGATAAGAGCAACTGCCATGTTTGTCGCCAAACTTTCCTGATCCGATAGATTTCCCAACAAGTTTACAAGACCAATCAACGTTCCAACCATTCCGAATGCTGGTGAATATTCGGACGCCTTATTGTAAAACGCAATATCCTGCATATGCCTATCTGTAAAGTAATCAAGCTCCATTTCAAGTAATGATTTTACTTTATCTGGCTCAACAGAGTCAACAACAAGCATTAACGCATTTTTCAAGAACCTATCCTCAGTTTCATTTAGCTTATCTTCAATTGCAAGAAGTCCGTTCATTCTCGCTTCTTTTGCAAAAGTTACGATTTGCTCTATGTATATGTATGGGTTATATTTTACAGGAAAAAGAAGTACCTTGAAATGCTTCCCCATCCTTGTAAATGTAGAAAGAGGGTATGATACCATAAGAGCACCTAAAGTACCACCAACTACAATTGCTACAGATGGTACATCCCAAAATGATATAAGCTGTTTTGTAATTAAAATCAATTTTCCTGTTTCAGGATCAGAGCCTAACATGATTGAGATCAGTGTCAAGCCAACACCTATTATCCACCCTAGTACCGTCATTAAATCCATAAGATTGAACCACCTTTATTATACTTTTATGACTATCTTGCAGAATCAATTAAATCCCTAAATACTTTCCTCCGAAACTGTAAAGTCATTCCTACAACGTCTTGCATAGACTCTTCAACAATATAAGTTGTCCCATTAGTTAACCGAATGGTAGTGTCAGGATTTTCTTGTATAACTTCAATTAAATCTGAATTTAATACAAACTGAGTACCGTTAAGCTTAGTTAATGTTATCATATGTTTTTCCCCACTTTATCCTTAATTTAAATTATATATTTACAACTCTATTTTTTTATTGGAAATCGCTATTTCGGAGGATATCACCGCAAATATAAGAGTTAATCTTCATACTTGCGGTGGTATCCTCCTCATTAAGAGGAGGATTACCAACCTTATTATTTATGCTATCTCTTTAAGTTAATCAATTCCTCAAGCATTGAATCAGATACTGTAATGATTCTTGAGTTAGCTTGGAATCCACGTTGTGTTGTTATCATATTAGCAAACTCATTTGAAAGGTCAACGTTCGCTGTTTCCAAAGTTCCCGATGCCAAAGCACCTGTTCCGTTTGTTCCTGGTGTTGCAAGCAATGGACCACCAGAGTTTGCAGATTCAGCAAAGTATGTGTTTCCTACCTGTGTAAGACCCTTAGGGTTATCAAATGTTGCAAGGTCAATTCTTCCTAGCTCCAT
>CAZSZG010000031.1:0-3053 GCA_964610805.1 uncultured Oscillospiraceae bacterium | reverse complement strand
CCAACGCTACCTGCATCAATACCAAAGTTTGTTTCTACAAGCTGATTACCCTTCAAGCTACCACCTGCAAAAATATCCTTGTCAAATGAAAGTGTGAATTCGCCTGCTGGATGCTCTGCACCAGAGTTTGCTGATTTTATTGCTTCATTAACTACATCATTTAATTCCTGAATACTTGAGAACGACTCATATTCATTTAGATTTATTGTTATTGCTGAACTATTAACCTTTGCTTGTGCTTTTTGATTTAAAGGTAACTCACTGCTAAGTCCAAATACTATCGCTACGTTTGAAAGTGATGTTTGGTTGCTTGAAGTTATTTCTACTCCAACCTTATTAATCATTTCTGATACTTTTGAAACTGATGCATTTTGGTATGGCAAGCTGATTTTAATTTTTTCTGAAGCTGGCAATTTTCCAGTTGTTTCACCAGAAACACCAAGTACAAAGTTACCGTTAATGTCTACTAGGTTACCAGCAGCGTCTATATCTAGCATACCCGCTTTTGTATAGAAAATATTGCCCTCTGGGTCTTCAACCTGTAAATATCCCTCACCAGTTATCGCAACGTCAAGAGAATATCCTGTTGTTGTCATAATTGATTGTGCGTGGTTAACGTCAATACTTCCAAGTGCTGTACCATAACCTACCTGTGCAGCATTTGTACCACCCTTTAACGCTGTTGCAGATGAAGCTGCGTTTGTTGTCTGATAATAAACATCTCTAAAAGTTGCACGGCTTGACTTGTATCCATATGTACTTACGTTTGAAATATTATTACCTATTACGTCCATTCTTGTCTGATGTGTTGTCATTCCTGCAACACCTGAATATAGTGATCTTACCATTATTAAAACTCCTTTTTATTTGTGGAACTGATTATATCAAACTCATCAATCATTCAAAGTTTTAATAGCCTCCTAAAAAGGTCCAGCTATATAATTACCGTTCCATCTATATTTGTAAAAACGCTTCCTTTTAAATCATCATTAGCTACCGTTGTAATCACTGTGTTATTCTTGATATTAACAATATAAGCTGCTGTGTCTATTAATATTAAAGGTTCATTCAGTCCTTTTTCCTCTGCAATTTTTACTCCATCATTTAACCTTGATAAATTACTTTCGGAAATATTAATATTTCGTTCCAACACACGATTAACTGCATGGTTGGAGAAATTCACTCCACTTGCACTGTTAATTTGCTCCTGTAAAATCTTTTTAAAGCTGTTTTTTTCATCATTAGTATTTATAGCTTCATTCTTATTTACATTAGGCTCAATCGGGACACCCGTTACAATTGGTACTGAAAGACGATTTAACAAAAATGTATTATCCATAGCATCCTTGCTCCTTTCACTACAACATCCATGCTGTATTTGTAAATTTATACTTCTTTTTTAGTGCTGTTATCTTTGTCATCAGTGTCCGTTGTGTCAGTAGGCTTTTCTTCCTTAGCTGGTGTTGAACTATGTATAAGCATTACCTCTGATAATTCATATTGCTTATCATTTACAGTAAGCTTATATTCACCATCTAATAAAGAAATCTGTGTAACTACTCCTGTTTCCTTTGTAACTGAACCACCGATATTGTTTTTTGCTACCGTCACTTCCTTACCTAAAAAGGACATTGAATAGCCTGATTTCTCATATTGTGATATCTCCTGCATAGCTTGCATACTTGCAATCTGTGCTAATTGTGACATATATTGAGTATCATCAACTGGATTCATAAAGTCTTGATTTGACAATTGGTTAAGCATTAGTGAGAAAAAATCTTCTGATTTAATGCTTGTATCCTTATTGTTTTCAAACACCGCATTGAATATATCGCCTTTTTTTTCGGTTTTATCAGTTTTATCCTTGCCACTTCCTATGAGGTCGGTATAATTTCTGTCTGGTGAATTTGTTACAGGTATCGCCATAGTTTACCTCCTTTTGAGTTGATTTTAAACATATACATTTAGCATTGAATTAAGCTTTTTACTTGGTATAACTTCAGCTTGTTCAATTTCAATCTCGTTGCTATCCGATATGAAATTATTATAATAGCTTTCGCTGTTGCCATTACTAAAATAATTTCTGCTATCCTTGTTGAAATTTTGTGCATTGTTAAATGACTGTTGCATATTATTATGTGACATTTGCTCTGAAGCATTTTCCGACTTTTGAACAGTTATATTATTTATTTCTGCATTATGAAGTCTTAATGAATTCTGTAAATCCCCTAGCTTTTCGCTTAATAATTTAACTGTTGCTTCATTTGTAGCTGTCATATTTAATATGATTTTTTCTGCGTCCTTAACAAATCTAACTGTAATCTTTCCTAAGCCCTCAGGTGCAAGCTGTATTGTAAATTCCTCTTTTAAGCCTGTTTTAAGTTGCTTAGATAAACCATCAAGGACTTGGTTTTGGACATCGAATTCATCTGTCAATTTAGTTTCAACATTCACCTTTTGAGCGTTTCTAAATTCAACATTGTTAACCTGTTTTTGTAGTTCATCAATATTAACAGTGATTTCTTCCGATTTGTTATCATCAGTTTTTAGCGTTTTCTTCACTGCATTAATTGTTTGGTAGAATTTAGATTCTGTATCAACTTCGACTTCCTTATTTCCACGATTGGAAGTTGCTGATACGTCTTTATTTGCGTTTAATTCATTCAGCTCAAATGTTCCAGTACTAAGCTTGCTTTGTGTTGCATTAGTTTTTTCTGTTTTCACTAAGCCCTCAATACTGCTTTCTAAATCTGAATAAACAAGGTTTGTATTCGCTGTGTTTTCAATGCCATTAACGTTGGGTAAACTACTGTTAAGATTGTACTCTGTGTTCAATATTGGAGATAAGTTAATGCTTTGTGTTTGCACATAATCAATCGGAGCATTTTGTATTATCGGCTCTTTAGTATTGTAATCTGTGTATCTAGAATACAATGAGTCTAAATCTGCCTCTGAAACATTCTCCTTAACAACAAAATTTTGAGGTATTTTTATATCCCTTTGATAATCTACTTTTTCATCAACTTGAAATGTTTTTACATCACTTTGATAAT
>CAZSZG010000030.1:17749-20031 GCA_964610805.1 uncultured Oscillospiraceae bacterium | reverse complement strand
TTCTGGTTTTTCACTCCATATATAATGGTAAGTAAGTTCTATAGTATATTTATAAGCATTAACCTAACTTATCACCTTTCTTAACAGGTTGCTCGGGTTTAATTAATACCACTCCTTCTGATGAATAAACTCCTAAAACTAATACTTCCGACATGAAATCTGCAATTTGTCTTGGTGGAAAGTTTACCACTCCTAAAACTTGCTTACCTATAAGTTCATCTTTTTTATAACATTCTGTAATTTGAGCACTTGATTTCTTTATACCTATTTCGTCACCAAAATCAACCCATAATTTATAAGCTGGCTTTTTTGCCTTTTCAAAAAATTCAACTGCACTAATTTCCCCTACTCTTACATCTAATTTCATAAAGTCATCAAACGTAGCCATTAAAAACCTCCTATTATACAATTAATAACAATCTAATGCATAACTGCAATTTATCTCTATTTTCCCACACTCCTTTAATTTTATTATATTTTTTTGACCTAAAGGTGTCAAGTTTTATTGTACTATATCAAAATTTTAATTATCTTATTTCGTTAAATCATTTTTATCTAAACTTGTTAGGTTAGTTCAAATATTAGGTGTTAGCTTTTTAAGCGTTAAATTGAAAATGACCATATCATTTTTATATTCTGCATGAATAGTGCTATTATGTATATCAACAATTTCCTTTGCAATTGAAAGCCCAAGCCCAAATCCTTCTTTTTCATTTGAGCGTGATTTATCAGCACGATAGAAGCGTTCAAACATGCGTGAAATATCATCTGTATTAAAATTTTTACAAGGATTTTCACAAATCAAAATAATATTTTCTTTTTCAGAATATAAACGGATTTTTATTTCAGCATGTTCATCAGAATATTTAAGTGCATTGTCAAGTAGAATTCCTATAAGCTCATCGATTTTATCTACATTTCCTGTATAGATTAAATTTTCATTTATATTAGATTGTATTCGCTTTCCTTCCTCAAAGGCTCTACTTTCAAAATATAAAACAGAGTTACTTACAATTTGACTTATATTAAATTGCTTAAACTCACCACGTTGCTTTTCAAATTCGGAAAACCTTGTAAGAGTCAGCATTTCATTTACGAGCCTACTCATTTTTTGTGATTGTGCTTGAATACAATCTGTAAGCTTATCAGACCCTTTTTTCTTTTCTATAAGCTCAGTTGAGGCAGTAATTACAGTAATAGGTGTTTTAAGCTCATGGCTTACATTAGAAATAAACTCCTTTTGTTTTTGATAGCTTTCAGAAATTGGCTTTACTACCTTACCAGAAATAAAATAAATAAGTATAAGAACCAGAACAAATACTCCACCCCCTGATAATGCAGAAACTATAATAAGTTTATTGGTATTATGCTCTGCTTGTGCATTACTTATGAACGAATATATGATAAATTCATCATTGCTGTTTACTGTGCGTTTGTATTTTTTATTATCGGATGTCCATTCTGAATTTTCACTATTCATCATTTTTAAAGCTTGCTCTTGTGAAAAAAATTCTGTACTATTACCATTATTTATTTCTACAATATTTCCTTGTTTATCAGAAATAAAATAAAAACAATTGTAAGCTTGCAGTGTATCAGAAATACCAGTAGGATAAATGTCATTAAAATTACGTATTAAAGGCACAAAATTTTCAGAAGATGCCAGATATGTATTGTCAAGATAATATATTTCCACACTTTCAAGTTCAAGTTTCACAGTTTCATTTGGTTTCATAACCTGCTTCATACTTGAGGATGCCCACCAGACTTTTGATACATAAAATTGGTTTTGAGATACTTTTGTAATATCCGTTTCAACAGATAATCCATTGCATAAAAAATCTGAATTATCTGTAAAATCAATAGTTATTTTAGTTTCATCACGATTAAATATATATTCTTTATGAATATATATAATATTTCCTTTTTTATCAGGAAGTTCAAAAAACAATCCTCCGCCTGCACAATACCATTCAGCATTTTCGTCAGTACAGGTAATAATTCCGTTTAAAACTATTTTTTTTATTGTACTCGGGTTGCGATAAATAATATTATCACCAATATTATTTATTTCTGTATCCTTTAAAAGCACCAGTTCCGATGAAGTATCAGATACATTAGAAAATGCTGTTTGTAATAGCATTTCAGTTGAATTTTTAAGTTCGTTTTTATAGCTAAACTGCATTAATATATTTAAAATAAGTACCATTATAAAAATTAATGTAACCGAAATTAATGCTGAAAGAATAAAAAACTTTTTTCTAAGGTACTTAATTTCCTTA
>CAZSZG010000030.1:4337-17649 GCA_964610805.1 uncultured Oscillospiraceae bacterium | reverse complement strand
CGAAATTAATGCTGAAAGAATAAAAAACTTTTTTCTAAGGTACTTAATTTCCTTATTCATTTTGCTCTCCTTTAACGGTATAACCAAGCCCCCTTACAGTAGAAATATTAACCTTTGAATTAATAGCACCAAGTTTTTTTCTAAGAAATGAAACATAAACCTCAATTGAGTTATATTCAATATCTGTATCATATCCCCAAATTTTTACTGTTAGCTTTTCTTTTGATATTACTTTGCCTTGATTTAAAATCAGTAATTCAATTATGTCATATTCTTTTTTTGTAAGTTTTATTTTTTGGTTATTTTTACATATCTGATGCGTATCTTTATCAAGTATAATATCTGCAAACTTAAGATTTTCATCAATAATTACTTTTTCCTTACGCCTTAATAAAGCCCGTATTCTTGCAAGTAATTCCTTTGTATTAAACGGTTTTGTTAAGTAGTCATCAGCACCGTTATCAAGACCACATACTTTATCCTCAATTTCTGATTTTGCCGTCAGTATTAAGACTGGTGTACTAATATTATTTTTGCGTATTTCATAAAGTACCTGTATTCCATTCATTTTTGGCAACATAACATCTAAAATAATTATATCATAAATTTCTGACATAGCATTATCAAGACCACTTACACCATCATAAACAACATCCACATAATATCCCTCTATTTCAAGTGTTTCTGAAAGTATCATAGCAAGATCCTTTTCATCCTCAACAATTAGTATTCGCAAATAAATCACATCCATAATTCTTATTATTACCCTTAATTATAACACATATTGCAAGAAAAAACACGTATTATTCCATACGTGTTTTTCTGATTTTCGTTGATTTATATAATATTCTATGCGATATTAACCCTTAAAAATAATTCTTTTTAAAGCAATTAAATCAAAAACATTAATTTTATTATCGGCATTTACATCTGTGTTACCAAAATCAATTTTTCCATTTTTATTAACCAACCATTTTTTAAGTTCTGTAATATCCTTGCTATCAACTATTCCGTCAGAATTTACATCGCCTATGATTTTTTCGATTGGTTGAGTATCATCATATACATATACAAGTGTAACTGTCGTATAATTTACAACTACATCCGTACCCTTATCGCCCTGCTTTTCGGAGAACTTCCACCAATCTGGCTGAAATATTGCATTCTCACCTAAAACAATTGATTCTACTTCTTCTTGATCTGGATTTGTATAATATCCATCAAAAGGTACAATTATTTCGCTTTGTCCATTTGAAAAGGTTACACCTTTGAAGCCCCAGAAAGTTTCTCCACCTTTAACAGGTTCTAAATCTGAAAAGCATAGACCACCGCCACCACTGTAATATGCAGAGCCTTCTGTTGAACGGCTGTTTATACCAAATTTGATTTCTTTAAGATGTTCTTTATCGCCAAGAGGAATTAAGTATGACCCATCAGCTGATACATCAAGATCTTCTATATTATATACTGTTTTCTTTTCAGTAATATCAGGTTCAACATAAACTGTTTCATCAGTAAGTTCATCAGAAATCATAACATGTGCTACTGAAAGTGGAGGTAATTCAACTTCAATTTTGTTTCCACTCAAATCGTTTTGTACATCAATAATTCTGATATCACTGTGATCCTGTGTTACAGCATAAACAACAGCACTCTTGTAATCAGATGAAGAACCATCAATTGTAATTACTGCATTTTCTGTTGCAGTTTTGTTTTTATTAGAAAGCACAACACCAACGTTTGAATCGTCATTACCATTAATAGCAGCAAAAGCTGTTGCCTTTGAAATGTCATCAGTTTTTGTTTCTACAAGAGTATCCCCAAAGGAAGACCCCTTACCGTCATAATTTGTGTAAAGATTAATAGCAGATTCGACATATGGACATTCAGGAAGTGTACCCCAATATGTTGCAAGGTAAACCTCATTTTCAGCAAATGCACCGAGTGTTTCAGCCTCAACAATTGCAGAAACAACACTTTTACCAGTTGTTTTTTCGTTCGCAATATCTGCAAGATTATATTCAGTAATTGCAATTTTTGTTCCTGGATAATATTCATCAACGGATTTTTTTATGTTTGGAAGTAGAGGGAAATATTTTCCCAAATAAGGCTGAAGCCAACTGCTTTCTACATAACTTTCATCATAAAGACTTCTTGGTGCTTGAAGCTTTGCATCATCAGTTGAACAATCCTGTGCATAATAGTGAACATCAACTACATCAAGAAGTTTTGTTCCTGTTTCTTTTTCAGCATTAGCCATACTTTCAAGATAGTAATCAAGATACCAATTGTAGTTACCCTTTATGCTTTCCCACTTGGAATCTGTAAATTCTTGAGTAGTACCTGCCTGAATACATGGAAGCATTCCCCAAAGTGCTGGGCCGAAAACTTCTGCATTTGGATCAATTTCCTTAACAACCTTTGCAAGCTCTATTGACTTTTCGATTAGTTCGTCAGCAGTACACTCTTCAGGGTGAATATTTGGATGTGTATCATTCCATAAAAACGGTTCGTTATCAAGGCTATATCCTTGTATACCAGTTGAGTTAGTTGAATCGCCAAGCGTTTTAACAAGAAAATTCACATATTCGTCCATATAAACGGCATTGTCTGTAAGGTCAGGCTCAAGAAGAAGTTCAGAATCCTTACGGAAAAAAACTTCATTCCATCTGTCAGATGGTGCAGTAGTTGTTACTTCTCCAAGCTTATCAGCAGAAACATATCCAGCCATCTGTAATGTTGTCATTTTATATGGAACATCAAATTGATTGCATTTCTCAGAAAGCTGTCGTGCAGCAAAGCCAGCACCATTTGAAATATCGCCTATATGTGTATCAGAACTGTGAATCCAGTCATGACCTGCATTCGACCAGTTTGTTTCCCAGTTGTAGCCTGTGTATCTGTTACCACCCTGTCTTACAGCATTAACCTTAACATTCTTATAATTACTTGTATTGCCGAATTCGTTTATACCATAAATATATGGGCTGATTTCTTTCCTTTCTCCTGACAAGTTAACAGAAACATTCATGTTATATGTTCCTGATGATGCTTCTGAAAAGACAAACGTTGACTGTGCAAGACAAGTAATTGACATAATACCTGCTATAATTCCTGCAAACTTACGATGTAAAGACATATTTAAACTTCCTCTCAAAATATAATTATTGACCTGCATTAAAATTCAGAACTTGGGTTTGCATATTTGCATAAAAAACACTTGCTTAAAATATAAATAATTGTTTCGATGTTATTATATTTCTGCAAGAGCGAATATACTACATAAATACAAAAAAATCGAATGATATGGTCAGTTAACATTCAATGTCAAAAAGTATTTTTCAAATTTCCTCCTTTTGGTTTATTATAGCATATAAACCTTGAAAAATACTTAATGGATTTTTGGAGATATGATGGGCTTGATGTTAAATCATGATGATATTATACTCCTAACCATTTTATAAGTATTGTAAAGTTAAATGAAAATTGAAGCACTAAACCTTTCATGGTATAATGTTTCTGTCGGAAAATTTCCGATACGAAAGAACATTCTCTGATACAAAGGATTATAACAGAAATATACATGAAAGGCAACAAAAATTACCACTTATGTATCTTTACAACTTAGCAGACTTGCTTGTAAATGTCGCAATTAAGTAATAAATAATAAAAAATGAATAAAAAGTATAGACATAAATATGTTTTAATGTTATATTATAATACATAATAAGAAATCTTTGTATGTCACATCGGTAAATACTGACGTGACATACTTATAATAAATGTTTAAAGGACTAGAGAATGAAAAGCAAAATAGTAAAGAACATTATAATGAACAAAGCTTATGTATTTTTATCTTTATTTTTTATAGTATCTACAATATTTATAACATTGGTATTATCATATTTATATAAAATATATATGATGGATTCAAGTATAGATGGTACATTTTCTAAGGATACCATATACTTCAAAGTTTCAGGTATTCAAATTGCTGATTTTGAATTTATGATAGATAATAAAAGTTTTACTAAGACAAATTTAATAATCCAGTCAGATAACAAGATGATGCTATCATATGAAGTTATCAGTATGGGGACAGATATCAACGATATTGAAGGAGAATCCTTTTCATCTTATTATACAGATGGTAGCAATACTGCAATTGTTGGTAAAAGACTTCATGAAATTAAAGATATCAACAATTTAATAATTGACAGCCAAAGCTATGAAGTTATTGGAGAAATAAACAATAATACAGATTCTGTTACAGGTGATTACAATTTATATTTTTGTAATGGTAATATAAAAAATATAGGTACATCTAATGTTTTTATACTAAGTGGAATAAATAAGAAAGATATTCAAAATGCATATGAGAAGATTAAGAGTGAGCTTTCAAGTCAAGGTGCAAAATTTTCTGAAATCATACCCGATAATATTTCTTTCTCTGATTTTGTACAGTATAGAAGCTTGACTATAAATATTTTTCTGATGACAATCGCAATAATTTTGATTTCCCAGATTGCAATAGCAGTATTCTGGATGAATTCGTTAAGGCAATATATTTCAGTATGTATTATTATTGGAAAAATGAATACATATCTTAATATTTTCAGAAACTTTTTAACAGCATCTATATTATCCCAAATTTTAGGGTATGTTATGACAGTTGCTATATCAAATGACATAAAGCATAATATTATGATTTTGATATTTACAGTTTTATTTGGTGTTTTAATATCAACTGTTTCAATAGCAACCGCAATATTAATATACAGAAAACAAAACATTAAGGTTTTGTTGGAGAATGACTATGAATAAAATATTTAAGGAAACATTATGGAATATAAAAAATACAAAGGTTGTTTCAGCCATTATTATAATACTTTTTAGTATTTGCACAGCCATAGGTACTTACTCTATAAATTCTTATATACAAACTAATGAGCAAAACAAAATTTTTACTGAAAAATATACTGAAAAAAATTATTATAAGTTATCAGATAACTTTGTGGGAGAGGAAGGAGAAAAGTTTGAAAGAAGTGTTAATAAGTATACAAAATTATTAGCATTTAATCATATTCTTGCAAACAATGAAGATTTTGAATACCTTGAGGTTTATAGTAATCCAATTGATGTTAGCGACTTTAAAGGCTCGGAGGTTTTTAAGTACTTATATGAAACTGGAGGAACTCCTGAAGGAGATGCAAATCTTCCTAAGAAAATTACTACTGTAAAGGGGATATATTTATCAGAAAATGTTTTTGATGAGTTTGGAATTGAGGTTGAACAAGGGAGTATGTTTTCAAGTTCTGACTATTTACTTAATGATGATAAATATAACAGCGATATTATCCCTATTATAGTAGGAAATGAATACAAAGATTATTATAATGTAGGGGATTACATAAAAATGCAGTACAATATTCTTAACCCTAATCAAGGTGGTGCAAGCTTAAAGATAATTGGAATTTTAAAGGAAGGTTCTGTAATAAAAAGAGAAAATGATAGATTAGAAAGCTTAGATAGATATATAATACAACCTTCATATGATATAAAAGATGTTACATTAAGTGAGAATTCCACATCACTTTTTGAAATCATGTTATATATGAAAACAAATGGAGTCATTATTACAGGAAGTAGTGCAAATGAAGTTCAAGATAAAATTGCTGAAATTTGTACTAGCGTAGATATTTTTCCTATTCATAATATAATGGGGGCAACGAACCAGAGAACACGTTTTTTTAATATTGACCTACAAAAGATAACTACTTTTTTCTATATTATATCAATAACAGTACTTTCTCTCACGGCATTTCTTATGATTTTATTTTCAATAATGGCAGTAAAAAGAAACCTTAAGTATTATGCAATTCTATTAACATGTGGATATAGCTTTGGTGATATTATGCTTATGTTTATTTTGCAACCATTAATATTATGTTCAGTAGCTTATTTTATAGGCTCGATTATTAGCATAATAATTATACGGATTAATTATTATCTTATGCCACCACTAATGCCTTATATTGTATTTGCTATTGCTATGTTTATAATATCCTTTTTATCTGCAATGCTCGCAAAAAATGAACTTAAAAAGCATGATTTATCAATGTATTTACGAAAGAAATAGCTCTTTCTTACTATCTAGAACTAGGAGGTTAAAAATGATAAAGCTAAGCAATATATCAAAGATTTATAGAAAAGATTCTTCGCCTGTTATTGCATTAGATAATGTCAGTATATCAATAGAAAAAGGTGAAATGGTTGCAATAATGGGCAAAAGTGGATGTGGAAAGTCAACTCTTATAAATATAATGGGTGGATTATCAGAAATGAGTAAAGGAGAATATTATTTTGAAGGGGAAAAAGTGGACTTTTCACATAAAAACAAACTCTCTAAGTTAAGATATGAAAATATAGGTTTCATAGTACAAAATTTCGCACTTATTAATTCAAAAACTGCATATGATAATATAGCTTTACCATTAAGTAATATGAAAAGTGATAAAAAGAGAAAAATAGTGGAACATTATGCAGATAAGGTGGGAATTCGTAGAAAGCTATCACATTTCCCATATGAGTTATCAGGTGGAGAATGCCAGAGAGTAGCAATTGCAAGAGCATTAATTAATAAACCCAAATTAATTCTTGCTGATGAACCAACTGGATCTTTAGATTCGGCTAATGAAAAGATTGTCATGGATATATTAAAAAAGATTTCTAATAATGGAACAACAGTTGTAATTGTTACCCATGATAACTCGGTATCTGCTTCCTGTGGAAGAATTATTAGAATGAAAGATGGACGTATTATATAAAATTGATTTTAAGATCGCAACTTTAGTATTTTATCCACACTACCAATTATTAAGACCATATTCATTGAATAATATATCAGAATCTGATGATAATTAGAATATGCAATACTTGACAATTATAAAACAAAGTTTGCTTAGTAAATATGGAATTGGATAAGAAATATATGCAGATTTGTCGATAATTTTCGCATATATGCTTATGAAATATTAGTTTATTAAAAATAAAGACAAGCATTAGCAACTCGTCTTTATTTTTTTGTATTTAAGTTAGGGAGTGCAGGGTAATGGTTACGATTGAAAAGCGGGAAGCGTATACGTTTTGGATATTGACACAAAACTGTCAACGAAACATTTTGGGCATATATCACAGTTGTAGGCTTATGGAAACAATAGTTGTAAAGCAGGCACCTTTTAAGATATGTTAAGTTGTGTGATGGTTAAGTAAGGCATTGTAGATACCTTTACAAATTTATTTGCCTGTGGTATAATTTGTTTAATATATGGATAAAGAGAATGGGGATATATATGAGCAAAAGTAAGAATATATTGTATAGAGTAATTCGTACTCTAGGCAAGCCTGTTTTTGGAATCGTTTATCGCCCTAAGATTATCGGCAGTAACAATATTCCTATGGTGGAAGGTGCAGTTATTGCTGGAAATCATAAACACGCACTTGACCCAATTCTAATTGATATTTGCACTAAAAGAATTGTGCATACTTTAGCAAAAAAAGAACTGCATGATGGAAAGTTTGGTTTTATATTTCGCAGTGTGGGTACTATTCCTGTTGATTTACATAGCAAAGAAAACAGACAGGCACTTTATAAGGCAATAGAAGTGTTGAAAAGCAATCATCTTGTGAATGTATCACCTGAAGCAAAAAGAAATTATTCTAATGAACTTCTCCTTCCGTTCAAATATGGAGCAGTTTCAATGGCACAAAAAACGGGTGTACCAATCATTCCTTATGCTATTACTGGTGAATACAAACTCTTTTCAAAAAATCTTACGGTAATTTTCGGTAAGCCAATTTATATAAATGAAAAAGAACTATATGATGCAAATAAGTTCCTTTATGATAGTATTAAGGAGCTGTTGATTGCAGTAATGGATGAAAAAGAATTGAAAAATAAACATATTACATCATTTGACGAATGGAGTAAATTAAATGTATAAATGCAGACATATAGATTATCCTGAATGTTCCGTATATGATTTCTTTGAACAAAACGCTGAGAAATATCCTAATGAATACGCACTTAATTACTTTTCTAAAAAAATCAGCTATAAGGCTTTGGTAAATGAGATAGACCAATGTGCAAAAGCCCTTAAAGCTATGGGTGTGAACAGGAACGATACTGTTTCAATCTGCCTACCAAATATTCCACAGGCTGTCATTGCTTTTTATGCGATAAATAAAATTGGTGCTGTTGCTAATATGATACATCCTTTGTCGGCTGAAAATGAGATTAAATTTTATTTGAGTATTTCTGAAAGCTGTTTGATTATTGCTATAGATTTAATATGGGATAAGCTGAAAAATGTAATTAGCGACACTAAAATTCAGCATACAGTGCTTGTTTCTGTCAAAAGTTATATGCCTTTGATGCTGAAGGTTGGGTATTGGTTAAAAAATAGACGAAATATTAAATCGTCGATAAATATTCTTGATTGGGCAAAATTTATGAACCATTGTAAACAATATCGTGGTGAAATAAATGCTCATGGTCTTACAAGTGACTGTGCAGCTATCCTTTATAGTGGAGGGACAACTGGTAAACCAAAAGGCATAAAGCTGACTAATCTGAATTTTAATGCTCTTGCTTTACAAAGCATTGACGCTAGTGGTTGCTTAAAACAGGGCGACAAGGTTCTTTCAGTAATGCCTATTTTTCACGGGTTTGGTTTGGGGGTATGTATTCATACAGCACTCAATATTGGTGGAACGGCTATAATACTGCCTAAGTTTTCAGTCGCAGAATTTCATAAATTGCTGTTAAAGTATAAACCGAATGTTATTGCAGGAGTACCCACGATTTATGAAGCTTTACTGCAAAATAATGAGCTTGACAAAAAAGACTTATCCTTTATAAAATGTGTGGTATCAGGTGGAGATTCTTTATCTGTAAGCACAAAGAAAAAGCTAAATAAATTTTTATCAGAGCATGGTTGTACAGTTTCTGTTCGAGAGGGCTATGGGCTTACTGAATGTGTAACGGGAAGTTGTTTGATGCCTGATATTCATGAAAAACTCAACAGTGTAGGGCTTCCTTATGCTGATACTTACTATAAAATAGTGAACCCGAAGACTAAAGAAGAAGTTCCATGTGGTGAAACAGGTGAAATAATTCTTCGTGGTCCTACGGTTATGGACAGCTATCTAAAAGAACCAGAGGAAACAAAACTGGCTTTGCAAATTCATGAAGATGGTAATACATGGCTACATACAGGCGATTTGGGATATATAGATGAAGATGGGTATATTTATTTCAAGCAAAGATTAAAAAGAATGATTGTATCAAGAGGGTATAATATTTATCCTCAAAACATTGAAAATATTATTGATTCCCATAGCAGTGTACTTATGTGTGCAGTGGTTGGAATTGCTGATAAAATTAAGGGACAGAAAGTCATAGCTTTTGTGGTTTTAAAAGATTCTGTTAATTCATCTGAAAAACTGAAAAGCGAATTATACTCACTTTGCGAAAAAAATATAGCTAGATATTCCTTGCCTGAAGATATAAAATTTATAAACGCTTTGCCAAAAACACTGGTTGGAAAAATAGCTTATAATGAGCTTATGAAAGGGTATGAGAATGAGTAGTAAAAATCTTAAGTTTCTGTTGGTTCACCCTGAAATTTCACGAACAAAATATAATTTTAAAGGTGTAATTGATAACGAACCTCTTGAACTTGAATATATATCCTCAATGCTTAAAGAACATGGATTTGAGGTTGAAATATGGGACGGACAGGTTGAAGAAAACAGCCTTATGGATAAGTTAAAAGCCTTTAATCCAAATTATGTTTATGTGTGTGGACGCACTAGACAAGAGAATTTTATGAAGGAATACTGCAAAAATGCAAAAGATTTATGTAATAGCATAACTATAATCGGTGGTATTTATGCTCAGCATAATTATGAACGATTCTATGATGATTTCGTTGATTATATTCTTATATGTTTTGATATTTTCAAGATAATTGATATTATAAATATGAAACCATTTCCTGAGATTGATGGAATATGCTATAAAGAAAATAACAGGTGGGTTGAGAATAAGCCCCGTCCTTTTGATATAAACAGACTTCCATATGCTGATAGAAGTTATTTTTACAAGCATTTGGATAAATATCGGTATCTTGAACTTTTGCCTTGTGCTCATGTTAGAACTTCATATTCATGCCCGTTTAAGTGTAAATTCTGTTACAGAAACAGACTTAATTGTGGAGTATATACAGCAAGGGATATTGAAGATGCAGTCAATGAAATCAGGGATATTGACTGTGAAAATATTTATATTATAGATGATGATTTTCTTGTTGACTGTAAAAGAATTGAAGAATTTATTCGGCTAATCAAAGTAAATGATATACATAAAAGATTTGTTTGCTACGGCAGAGCAGATTTTATTTCAAAAAACCCCGAACTCATGCGTGAGCTTAAAGAAATAGGTTTTTACTATATTCTTGTTGGTCTTGAAACTGTAAATGAAAAATATCTTGCAAGCTATAACAAAAAGTCGGGTTTAGAATGTAATATCAAGACGGTTGAAATACTGAATAATGTAGATATTAATATTATGGGAATGTTTATCGTTGATTTAGATTATACTGCAAAGGATTTTAGAATTTTATATAAGTGGGTTAAAAAGCATAAGCTTAGTCATACTGCAATTTCCATATTCACACCAGAGCTTTCTTCTGAAGTATATGACGAATACCGAGAACGCATTATTACGGATAATCCTGAACATTGGGATTATCTTCATGTGGTTGCTCAACCCGAAAATTTAAGCCTCAAGGGTTATTATTTTCATTATCATATTCTTCTAGCAAAGCTTTTTTTTAGAGGCTGGCGTGATGGCATTTATGACTTTTTGGATTATGGATATTATATAAAGACTATTCTGAAAAATCTGTTTAAATTCGGAGGATAGAATGAGTGAGAAATATAAAAATCCCGTTAAAAAAATAATACCAAGCAAGATTGAAACAGGGTTTCAGCAATTTTTATATAAGCATATAGGAAAGCACATTCCCAAGAGTATGACTCCAAATCAAGTTACGCTTATTGGTGCATTAGGTGGATTATTTGCTGTAATTTCGACCATGCTTACATATGTTTCTCCGTATTTTTTCATTGGTACAATTTTGGGTGTGCTTGTACATTTGATTGCAGACGACCTTGATGGATATGTGGCACGAAGTCGAAATATGTCCTCAAAATCTGGTGCATACTTTGACTTGATAACTGATGTTTTGTTTTCAACTTTTTTGTTGCTTGCGATTGGTCTTTCGCCATATGCAAACTTGGAAATTATGGCTTTTGCGATACCGATTTATGCGATAGTAAATGTTACTGCGATGAACTATATAATTTACTTTAATGAATTTCCTTTTCCTCGTGTAGGACCTATTGAGGCACATATTTCATATGCAGTAATTGCAATATTAAGTATAATTTTTAATTCAAAGACTCTATTTACTGTGTTTTCTCTTAACATAAAAATTGCTGATGCCATAATTTTTATAGGATTAATTCCAATGTATTATGAGATGATTCGTTTGGCTGTTCAGCTGTTTTTCAGACTTAAAAAACAGGAGGAAAAATGAAATATATTTACGTTGTTCTAATCAAAGCACATACTGGTTTGGGTAGGGTTGCAAGAGTATTTTCACGATATGAATATACTCATGTGGCTGTGAGCCTTGATAGAACCCTTACAGACTTTATAACTTTTTCACGAAGAAAACATTTTCTTCCTTTAGATGCTGGATTTATGCACGAATACCGTGATTATTACGCTTTTGGCAATCATAGGCAAGTAAAAATTAAAGTTTTCAAAGTTCCAGTTGCTGAACAAAATTATAACGAAATCATTAGGTTTATTAGTAAACTTGAAAATGATAGCGAATATATATTTAATCTGTTTTCAATGATGACTATGCCGATTTTACATGGCTTTGAAATTTATAAAGCTTATAATTGTATGTCGTTTACAGCTAAAATCGTGGAGCTGACAGGGGCAGTTAAACTAAAAAGACCTTATTATAAATATTCTATCAAGGATATGGAACAGGTTTTGCAAAAATATGAATACTTTGAGGGGAATATAGCACGAAAATCTTCTTGTGATTATGCACAATATATGAAGAAATTTAACGTTTCTAATATACTTAGTACAGGAGCAGGTACAATTTTTAACCTTACAAAAAGATTATTATTATTTTCTAGGAACAGGAATGAAAACTGATGATAAATATAAAAAAATCTCCTGACCATAGGCGTGGAAGTTTGCGTAGGCTGATTAAAGATAAACCCTTTTTACGAGTGCTTGAGGCGACCAATGGTATTTGTGGAATTATTGCAGAAAATGCTAAAATCACCGATGAAAACGGCTGTATAAAAGAGTTTGACGCAATGTGGATGAGTAGTTTGTGTCATGCCTCCTTTAAGGGTAAGCCCGATATTGAACTGGTGGATATGTCTGAAAAGATTACTGCAATTCATGAAATTATGGAGGTAACCTCTAAGCCGATTATACTTGATGGGGATACTGGAGGGCAAACGGAACACTTCTGCCGTCATGTTAAAACACTTGAAAGACTGGGCGTTTCTGCTATTATAATTGAGGACAAAAAAGGGCAAAAGAGAAATTCACTTTATGGCACTGACGTGGAGCATGAACTTGAGGATATAGAAATATTCGCTGATAAAATACTAAAAGGAAAACAGGCACAAGTAACAGATGAATTTATGATTTTTGCACGCATTGAAAGCCTGATTGCTGGAAAGTCACCAGAATATGCAATGGAAAGAGCAAAAAGATATGTACAAGTCGGTTCGGATGGCATAGTAATTCATAGTGCTAAATCAGACGGCGAAAACATATTTGAATTTGCAACACTTTTCAAAAAAGAATTTCCTGATATACCGTTAGTATTTATTCCGACAGCATATAACCACTTTACTGATTTAGAACTAAATCAAAAGGGTGCTGATATTATTATTTATGCAAATCACCTCATGAGAAGTGCATACAAAGCTATGTGCAGTACGGCTGAATCAATTTTAACACATGGTAGTAGCAAATATGCTGACGAAAATTATTGTGAACCTGTTAGAAATATTTTAAATTTAATTGACGGTGATATTGTATGATTAATACTTACGATTTTTATAATTGCTTAACCAAGAATAATCTTGACTTTTTTACTGGCGTACCTGATTCATTATTGCAGGATTTCTGTGAATGTCTTAG
>CAZSZG010000030.1:1833-4237 GCA_964610805.1 uncultured Oscillospiraceae bacterium | reverse complement strand
AAAATCACATTGGAACTGCTTAATGTTCTAGGGATTGAAACGCTGATACTTGATGATGATTATGAGCAACAAATACAGTATTGTATGGATTATATGAAAAAAAATAGCAAATCCATAGCTTTAATTGTTCGCAAAAATACTTTTACTCCATATAAGAACGCAAAAGTTCCTGAACAATATTCCTTAACAAGAGAGTGTGCGTTGAAACTTATTACACAAAACCTTGCTGATACTGATATAGTTGTATCATCTACTGGCAAAATGTCCCGTGAGCTTTTTGAAATAAGAGAGAATAATAATCAATCCCATTCAAACGACTTTCTTACTGTTGGTTCAATGGGGCATACATCTTCGCTTGCACTTGGATTAAGTCTTTTTACAGATAAGAATATTTACTGCATAGATGGTGACGGCTCATTCATAATGCACATGGGAGCAACGGCAGTTTTAGCAGATAACGCTGGGGATAATTTGAAGTATATTATTATAAACAATGGTGCTCATGAATCAGTTGGAGGACAGCCAACGGTTGGATATAAAATATGTATTTCTGATATTCTTAGGGGTGTTGGTATAAAGAATATATGCGAAGCTGAAAATGAAGAACAGCTTATATCTGGAATGGAATTTCTTAAAAGCAACGGTATGTCTGCAATGATAGTTTATACAAAACAGGGTTCACGAAATAATTTAGGCAGACCAACTATTACTCCTATTGAAAATAAAACTATGTTTATGGAAAGGTTTAAAAAGTGAAAGCGATTATATTTAACTCTGGCAGTGGAAAACGAATGGGAAATATTACAAATGGTCAACCCAAATGCTTATTAAAGCTATACAGTGGAGAAACTATTTTTGAGCGACAGTTGAGGATTCTCAGTGAATGTGGCATTAATGAAATTATCGTTACTACAGGTAATAACGAAACTGCACTTAAAAAGATAGCAGATAGATTTCCTAATATAAAATTTACATTTGTAAACAATCCTGATTATGACTCAACAAATTATATTTATTCCATGTATTTGTCAGAACAGTTTATTGAGGATGACATTTTATCCTTACATGGCGACTTAGTTTTTGATAAAGGCTTGATTGAGGCGATGCTTGAAAGCAAAGAGCCATCACTATGCCTTGTTAATAAAAAAATAGAACAGCCACAAAAGGATTTTAAATGTAGGCTGAAAAATAATCTTTTATGTGAAGTTTCAGTAAATATATTTGATGATGATTGCTTTGCATTTCAGCCTTTGTATAAGCTTTTTCATAGAGATGCTAGAATGTGGATTGATGAAGTAATTAGATTTGTTGATAAAGGATACAAAAATGTTTACGCAGAAGATGCATTAAATGTGGCACTTAAAGACATGAAGATTAAAGCAATGTCATATGAAAATAACTATATTAATGAAATTGATACATATGATGATTTAGTAAAAGTACAGTTTGAAATAGAACAGTTTGATAACGGTAATCTATATAATTACAACCAACTATCTTGTCTAATTGATGAGATAGGGGCGAAAAAAGTTTTTGCTGTATGTGGAAAGCATATTATTGGAAGTGAAATTGATAAACATCTTAGTTCGTTGCCAATTGATGTTTACAAATATTTTGATATACAGGAAAGCCCAAGCTATGAAAGTATACGAACAGCATTAGATAAATTTAATGAAGAAAAATGTGATTTACTAATATCAATAGGTGGGGGAAGTGCAATAGACACGGCAAAGGGTATAAAATATTTTTGTGGAGATAATGACACACCCATAGATATTACACACATTGCAATCCCGACAACAGCTGGCTCTGGAAGTGAAGCTACAAGGTTTGCAGTTATGTATCGAAATGGAATTAAGCAATCACTTGAGCATGAGTTGCTTTTACCAGATTATTGTGTGCTGGATATACGACTGCTGTATAGTCTTAGTGATAACCAAAGAAAGATTTCTCTTCTTGACGCATTATGTCAATGTATTGAGTCCCTGACATCTATTAATGCCACTATTGATAGCAAAAAATATGCCGTAAAAGGTATTGAATTGATATTGCAGAATTATAAAGCATATATTATCGGCGATAGAACAGTTTATGGAAGTATATTAGCTGCCTCAAACCACAGCGGAAAAGCTATTAATATTTCTAAAACAACTATCGGACACGCTATGAGTTATCAATTGACATCAAAATTTGGAGTCAAACATGGTCAAGCTGTTGCAATATGTTTAATATCAGCTATGAAATACTGCGAAAAAAGGTTTTGTGACAGCAATAAAGAGTTCTTTGATGAACTGGCACATTTGATGAATTGTGAAAAAAATCAAATGCCATCTGAAAAACTTCTCTCTATATATAAAGAAATGGATTTGTCAAAGCCTTTGAAATTATCTTCAATAGTATCTAA
>CAZSZG010000030.1:0-1733 GCA_964610805.1 uncultured Oscillospiraceae bacterium | reverse complement strand
AGGAGAAAATGAAAATGAAAAAAATAAAATTACTTAGTTTGCTCCTGTCGTCATTATTCTTACTAACTTCATGTGAACTTGCAGATAAAGGCAATAGTTCGCCTGATTCGACCGACAAATCAAGCAGTTTATCCACCAGTGATGACAGTACATTAACATCTAAAACTACGGACATTGGCTCATCTACTTCCAGTAAAGTTTCAAGCAGTGATAGTGATACAGAAACTTTAAATTCAATTGATAATACTGCATTAGTGCTAAGCATGGAAAATTTATTGTTGACAATTCAATGTAGCCACCCAAATGATTATGATGAAGATATGCTTTACTTTTTATGTGTGCAAAGTGACGGTTCTATTTATTCGCTTGATTATTCGACTCTCAAAGATGGTGTGCGTAGTTATGATTTTTCGCAAAAGCTCTATTCGTGTGATGATTCTGCATGGGACTATGCAAAAAATATAAAGCTGATTGGTAAGCTATCTCAAAGTGATACTAATTCACTTAATGAGTATATTTCTAAAATAGACTTAACAAGCAAGTTCTATGATAGGCAAAGAGAAGATATGGGCATAGCTCCCGATGTAGAAGAAAGTGTTGATTATAGTGTTTTTAGTTATATGCTAACGGAAAGCGATAAAAAGGAAAAGTTTCGCATTAAGTCGTATGGAGTTAATCAAGGAACGTCATATGAAAACTACGATGAAAATGCCATTGCAACATTGGATTTGATTCAAAACAGCCAGTTCTTTGATGAATGGCAACAGGAGTGCAATACACCCAATAATTAGGCAGAATTGTGGGAAGAGGTTAAGGGATTTTAAGGTGAGTTTATACTTTAACGTATGCAAAATTAACTCGTGATAAGCTCGGTCATGAAGATATTAAGACTACGCTCGGAACATATGGGTATTTATATATCAACGCAAACAAAGAGGTTGCAAAATGATAGTAAACAATAAAAAACAAGCGTGAAAGCCTCCTTGATAATGTTATTAATTATTTTTAAAACATAATCATTTTCAATTGGCTTTTGTAAAAACTCGCAAGCACCTGCATTTATAGAGTCTTTCAGGTGGTTTTGAGTTCCAACTGAAGATGCCATAACAACTTTAGCCTTTTTATCAAAATCAATAATTTCTTGTAAAGCTTCAATTCCTGATTTTTTTGGCATTATTATATCCATAAAAATTACTGTTGGAGAATTATCTTTGTATGCCTTAATCGCTTCAATACCGTCAGTCGCCTCAAACACTTCTTTAATTCCAACTGAAATCAAAAAATCCTTAAGGTTTTTTCTTGCAAAAACTGAATCATCACATATTAAAACCCTTACTTCCTCAATGGACATTTAAATCCCTCCTGTTTTCAAATTTTTATTGTGATAATAACATATTCAGCACCACATTTCTAGTGCTTTTATAATAAACACATAAAATAAATTTATACCAATTATGAGTTGATATATAATTGCATTTTATTCTTCAATTAAATTACCCCTCATTATCCACCATTTTAGGCTCACATTCTATCTTGACACTTATCGATTTCAAGTGCTTTTTTGTAAACCAATCGCTGCTAATTACAAATGCTTCATTCCAATATACACCCCAAAATCATGCTGCCATTTTCTGCACCCTATAACATTGTTTTCGGATTTTCAATGGTATGATTTTCAGATTTTCTATTTAGCTATAAATAACTTCAATATACCCGTTTAAATTTCCATTTAT
>CAZSZG010000029.1:18620-20142 GCA_964610805.1 uncultured Oscillospiraceae bacterium | reverse complement strand
TTTCCGTATGGTTAAATTTAGTTGTGGGTGTTCATTTCTTTGTGCGTACAAAGAAACGAACCAAAGAAAAACGCAGCTCAACGCCGCTGTGGCTAGGCACGCTCAACCAAAATCAAAGAAGTTCGCTTTGATTCTTGGTTCGCTATTTTGATTAGTTGCTTTCCCGTCGCAGTTACTATGCTTAGGAGACGATTTCCATATGCGACGGAATAGCGATTTAGGATTGTTCTTGTTTAACCTTTACTACAGAATTTTAGTTTGCTTGTTGGGGTTAGTGAAATGTTGTTTTTATTTGCCTTGATTTCATTGAATATAAATTTACTTGTTTAATTTAGTGAAGTATCATTCTGGTGTAGGTAGAGTTTTTAATTTAAGTTGAATCAAATGCAAAAAATATTAAGCCTAATCCTATCATAAAACTAGGCTTATTTCTAAGTTTTAGCAAGAACACAAAGCAACTCTCACTTCACCGTATTAGCCAATATACTGCAAATTGTATTTTCATCACATAACTCTACAAACTCCTGTTCCTCACATATTTTTCTGCAAATATTCAATGTTTCTACATCTGCATCTACATCTAATAATAAAATTTTTAGTGCTATTTTATCATCTCTCCACATCACATGGCGAATTATATTCCTTAACTTAAACTCAATAGCATTTTCGTGCTTCTTTATCGGAATAACTATAATAGAATCCTCGCCAATATTTTTCTCGCTATAAAAGAACTTAGCAAATAAATTTATCGCTTGTATCGCAATAATAACGCACAATAATAGCACAACAGTAATTATCAAGCTATCCATTTTTATTCCTCCTCAATATATTTTTCTTATTATAGTTTATGACAAAATTTGTTTTCTGTGATTATAATTTCTAATATGTATAATTTTATTGTTAAAATCACAAGTTACTAATATTTTATAAAAAAAGAACTCGTATTTTCTTTATGAAAATACGAGCATTATTAATAGGTTGTTATATTTTGTTAAAAATTAGTATATTTATGTAAACATTTATTAAATATTATGTAAACAAAATCATCTCACAACTATTGTTATTCTTGTTTCTGTTGTTTCAGTTACACTTGTTTCAATTGTCGTTGTTTCAGCAGTAGTTTCTTTTCTATGCGAAAAACCTCGTTTGGTGGTTTCTGTAACTTCAGTCGTTTCTGCTTCACTCTCTCCTGTTGTTTCGCCATCAATACTTTCCTCAGGTATCGTAGTTTCCTCAACGGTAGTAGTATTAAATTCTCTAATAAAGTCCCATACGCTAGTTTCTTTCGTTTCAAACACAACAACTGGTTCATCCATACTGTTCAAATTTTGCTCATTATAATTGTTAATTTCTTCTGTTACTGACAAGCCTAAAAACGAAAGGAACAAGGCTATAAACACACCAGCAGCAATACTTACAACACGTTTCATATAATTACCTCCTATAAATAGTGGCTTTTAGTTTATTATATTATAACAAATTCACAACAGAATGTAAAGATAATACTTCATATCTTAATAAA
>CAZSZG010000029.1:11956-18520 GCA_964610805.1 uncultured Oscillospiraceae bacterium | reverse complement strand
TCATTGACTATTCAACAAATATTATAACATAAAAGTTAATTACTTATTGTAATTATTCCAAATTTATTGTATACTATAAATATTATGAAATTTGAAAGGAAGATATTATGTACGGAGATATTATGGACACTATCGGTTTTGTAACAAATGCAGATGCTGAAGTTGGCGAGGCAATGCAAAAAGAACTTGCAAGACAAAAGAGAAATCTTGAATTAATCGCAAGCGAAAATATAGTTACGCCCGCTGTAATGGCTGCAATGGGTTCTGTTTTGACAAATAAATATGCAGAGGGCTATCCTGGAAAGCGTTATTATGGTGGTTGCCAATGCGTGGATATTGTTGAAAATATTGCTATTGAAAGAGCTAAAAAGCTTTTTGGAGCAAATTATGCAAACGTTCAAACTCATTCAGGTGCTCAGGCTAATACAGCAGTATACTTTGCACTTATCAATCCTGGCGACACAGTTTTAGGTATGAGTTTGGCACATGGTGGACATTTAACTCATGGCTCGCCTGTTAATATGTCAGGAAAGTATTTCAATTTTGTATCTTATGGATTAAGCGATAAAGATGAAAAAATAGATTATGATGCTGTTGAAAAGTTGGCAAAGGAAAATTCTCCAAAGCTAATTGTTGCTGGTGCAAGTGCATATCCAAGAGCAATCGACTTTGAGAGAATGTCCCAGATAGCTAAATCTGTTGGTGCATATTTTATGGTTGATATGGCACATATTGCTGGTCTAGTTGCTGCTGGCTTGCATCAATCTCCTGTTCCATATGCAGATGTTGTAACTTCGACAACTCATAAGACATTGCGTGGTCCAAGAGGTGGTTTAATTCTTACAAATGATGAGGAATTAGCAAAGAAGATTAATAAGGCTGTTTTTCCTGGAATTCAAGGTGGTCCATTGATGCACGTTATTGCTGCAAAGGCTGTTTGCTTTGGCGAAGCGTTGAAAGATGACTTTAAGGTATATCAGAAAAATGTTATAGACAATGCACAAGCACTTTCTAAGGGATTAATTAAGCGTGGATTTAATCTTGTTTCGGGTGGTACTGATAATCATTTGATGCTTGTTGATTTGCGTCCTTTCGATATTACAGGTAAGGAATTAGAACATAGACTTGATGATGTTTATATCACCGTTAATAAAAACTCAATACCAAATGACCCTCAAAGCCCTTTTGTTACTAGTGGAATAAGAATCGGTACTCCTGCTGTAACAAGCAGAGGATTAGGTGTTGATGAGATGGAGAAAATCGCTGACTATATCTATCTAACTGCTAAAGATTATGAAAATAATATCGATAATATCAGAAATGGTGTAAATGAAATTTGTAACAAGTTCCCTTTATACGAATAGTTAAAAGATTATACCATTAATATAATATGCAAAAAGCGACTAATTATCTAGTCGCTTTTTTGCTTAGCACCTATTATTTAAAGCTAAAATATATCTTTCTTCTACCTCATCCCAATTAATAATCTTAAACCAATTTTCAAAATATTCGTCACGGCGATTCTGATATTTCAAATAATATGCATGCTCCCAAATATCAACTAGCAACAAAGGTTGATTCCTAGTTAGCAAGGGGGTGTCTTGATTAGCTGTTTTGATAATTTTCAAGCAAGTGTTTGCAAATACAAGCCAAGCATATCCAGAGCCAAATTGTGCTAAAGCTGCCTCTTTAAATGTAGTTTTAAAGCTGTCAAATGAGCAAAAGTCATGGTTAATCTTTTCAAGTAAAAAATCAGACGGCTGTGTTTTATTCGGTGTCATGCTTGCAAAATATAGCTTATGATTGTACACTCCACCTGCATTGTTTTTTATGTCAGTTGAAATGTGTTGCGGTAGAGAGTTTGCTTTTATTATCAGACATTCTAAATCATATCTATGCAGGCTAGGGTTAGCCTCTAAGATTTTATTAAGCTTATCTACATAGGTTTGGTAATGCTTGTCGTGATGAAAATGCATTGTTCTTTCATCTATATGTGGCTCTAAAGCATTGTATGGATATTGCAAAGGCACAACGGAAAACGGGTAAAAATCATACATTGTTATCCTCCTTCCTTTGTTATTTATAATAGTTTATGTGGTAGTTGCATAAATGTTAAAGTCAACTTATTGACCACGAACATTAATTGTGATAAAATAGTAATATATGAAATTATAAATCAACCTTTATGGAGAGATAAATGATAAAGCAAAAATTATTAAAACAATATTTCGGTCATGAGCAATTTCGCAGTGGACAATCGGATATTATCGACAATATCCTAACCAATCACGATGTGCTGGGAATTATGCCAACTGGTGCTGGAAAGTCAATATGTTACCAAATCCCTGCATTAATGCTTGAGGGGATAACTATCGTTGTTTCACCACTCATTTCACTCATGAAAGACCAAGTTACTGCACTTATTCAATCTGGAATAAAGGCAGCATACCTTAACAGCTCGCTGACGGCAAGTCAATATAATACCGTGTTGGAAAGAATTAGAGCCAATACATATAAAATTATTTATGTCGCTCCTGAACGGCTTACCTCCGAAGCGTTTTTAAATACAATCAACCACATAAAAGTAGCTATGGTTACTGTCGATGAGGCTCATTGCGTTTCACATTGGGGACAGGATTTTCGTCCTAGCTATCTTAAAATTATAGATTTTGTAGAAAAGCTACCATATCGTCCAATAATTAGTGCTTTTACTGCTACTGCTACTGCTGAAGTGAAAAATGATATCTCAACAACATTAAGGCTTGATAATCCATTTATCGCTACAACAGGTTTTGACCGTGAAAATCTTTATTTTGAAGTTAGACAGCCAAAGGATAAGTTTGCAAATCTTGTTGAAATTATTGAAAATAACAAGGACAAATGTGGTATCATTTACTGTTCCACACGAAAAAATGTGGAGGAGGTTTGCGAAAAGCTTTGTAACAGAAATTACTCTGCTACTCGTTATCACGCAGGTCTGAACGATAAGGAGCGTCGTGATAATCAAGAGAGTTTTGTTTTCGATAAAAGTCAGATAATGGTTGCTACTAATGCTTTCGGTATGGGAATTGACAAGTCTAATGTTTCGTTTGTTGTGCATTATAATATGCCAAAAAATATTGAGGCTTATTATCAAGAGGCAGGACGTGCTGGGCGTGATGGTGAGCGTGCTGAATGTATTATTCTTTATAACGGTGCTGATGTTAGAATGAACCAATTCCTTATTGAGCATGGTGGGGGCAACCCTGAACTTGATGAGGAAACGCAAGAGGCTATTAAGCAAAAGGATAGGGAACGCTTGAAATTTATGACATATTACTGCACTACAAACGATTGCCTTCGTGAATATATCCTGCAATACTTTGGTGATACGGCTCTTAATTATTGTGGGAACTGCTCAAATTGCAATACTAACTTTGAAACGATTGACATTACTGTTGAGGCACAAAAAATTATTTCATGCGTTTATCGGGCTAAACAAAACTATGGTGCTTCAATAATTACTAATGTTTTAAGGGGAAGTAAAGCTGAAAAAGTCATTAGTCTTGGATTTGATAAGCTTTCCACATATGGAATTATGGCAGATGTTCCTTCTCGGAAAATAAGGGATATTATTGGTTTTTTGGTACATAATAAATATCTGCTTTCTACGGATACGGAATATCCTGTGCTGAGGCTTACAAGGCTTTCAATGCAATTCCTCAAGGAAAAAAGTCAGCTTTTCATGAAACAGATTAAAGATGCTCCTCACAAATCCCACACTAAACAATCCGATACATTAGAACTTATTGACACAAAGCTTTTTGCAAAGCTAAAGGAGCTTAGAATTAGTATTGCTAATATACAAAGCGTACCTGCATATGCTGTTTTCACTGATGCATCCTTGCGTGATATGTGCCATAGACTACCTAGAAACAATGCTGAATTTTTAAAGGTTTCAGGAGTTGGCGAGTTGAAATGTGAAAAATATGGTGATAGATTCGTTAAGCTTATTAATGAGTATCTAAATGAAAATCCTCAAACTCCAGCTAAAACTGTAAAGCTTGATAAGGATGAGAATATTCTTGCGTATATTCTTAAAAATAAGGATAAAATTAATGTTTCACCGAATTCAGTTACAATAACTCAATTCACAGATAATATTATGGCTGATTTGGGCATTGCAAAACAACATAGAGTTATATCAAATTCAATACGAAGTTGGCTTACGGAAAAAGATTTTTTATGTGACAAAACTGATTATAGAGATCGCAGTTGTAAGGATATAACGCCTAATTCAAAATTAATCGGTATAACTAAGCTAGATAAAATCTCTTCTAATGGCAATGAATATTATGTAATTATATATAGTGAAGAGGCACAGCAATTCGTTTTAGATAATTTTGAAGAAATTACTCATGAATACATGAATACTGTGTAAATATTACATATAACAAAAAGCCCCTGTATTTTCATTAAGAAAATACAGGGGCTTTTAATAGAATTCCTACTTTATGTCTGCTTTCCATAAGCCATGAAGATTGCAATACTCGAAAGCTGCAACAGCCTTATCGTCAACCAATGCAAAAGTAGCTGATGGCTTGTCGCCAGGCTTTAGACTTTTTCTCTGTCCACCTTTTTCAGTTTGCAGATAAATCCATTGGATATAATGCTCATCAACCATTGGATGCTCAACTGAACCAATTTCAACCTTAACTGTATTACCATCAACAGTAACAACAGGAACGTGTTTTTCTTGAGCGGCGTCAACTGTATTAGGAACTAATTCCTCCATTTTTTCACCACAGCAAATCATAGGTACACCAGCTTCTTGAATTAATCCTACAATATTACCACAATGGCTACAAATAAAAAACTTCTGATTTTCAGACATAACAACCTCTCCTTTTCAACATTACTAATATTACTTATAAATAATATTACATATATTATAACACAAATTTGCTAGTTGTCAATTAACATAATGTTAATTCTACTTATTTAGTATGCTTTATTTTTGTAAAGGTGGATTATATTGCATAAATATCATTCCAACATTTGATTCCTCATAATTTCAAGTAGCTTTTTCTCTCGTCTTGATACCTGTACCTGTGTCATATTCAACACTTTAGCTGTTTGCGTTTGAGTTTGACTCTTGTAATATCGCAAATATAAAAGCATTCTATCTGTTTTATCCATTTTGCTCATAATCTGTCTTAATGATAAAAGGTCACCAATTTCTTCATCAGGTGCTTGTATCGGTATATCAATTTGTGATTCACCATCTTCATTTGTTTCAGTCAATGATATAAGTGGCATTCCTGCTGACAATGCCTCAACCACATCTGACTCGGACGCTTCAACTCTTTCACAAAGCTGACTTATAGTTGGCTCATGCCCATGTAGCTTGATGAAACATTCTCTATCCCTCGAAAGCTTTACTGAAAGCTCTTTAACACTTCTGCTTACCTTTATTGCTCCACCATCTCTAAATTGACGCTTAATCTCTCCTAAAATTACAGGCACTGCATAGGTTGAAAACTTCACTCCACGCTCGGTGTCAAAAGCCTTAACAGCTTTTAATAAACCGATACATCCAGCAGAATAAAGGTCATCATATTCAATTCCTCTGCCTCGAAAACGATTAGCACAAAGTCTAACCAATCCAAGATGGTCCTCAGCCTGAATTTTCATACTATTCATTCTTTTCCTCACAAGAAGTAAGTTTTTTTCTCATTATTATTGTTGTGCCACTACTAAGCTTGCTCCGTACTGACAGCTTGTCCATAAAGCTTTCCATAACAGCAAAGCCAAGTCCTGCCCTTTCCTCATTTGCTGCCGTTGTAAAAAGTGGCTCCATTGCCTGTTTTATGTCGGATATGCCACAGCCTTTATCCCTTATTTTTATGTAAACCTCATTATCCTCCAGTATTCTCACGCATATATCAATTATCCCAATTCTTCCTCTATACGCATGAACAACGCAGTTTGTAACTGCCTCAGAAACAGCAGTTCTTATATCTGCTATTTCATTAATTGTAGGGTCAAGTTGTGTGACAAAAGCACTAACTGCTGTCCTAGCAAAGCTTTCGTTCACAGACTTACTAAGTAGTTGTATTTTCATCTCGTTTATTATTTTCAAAGCCTTTCCTCCTGAAGTCAGTTTTTTATTGTTGCTAAACGGTCTATTCCTGATAACCTCATAACCTTTGTTATTTGCTGTGAAGCTCCCTCTATTACAATTTTACCATCAACCTCTTGCATTGCTTTAAATCTTCCTATGACAAGCCCTATTCCAGAGCTATCCATAAAGCTTACTTGTGAAAAATTTAATGTTAACTCCTGTGGATGATTTTCAAGTATTGCAGTATCAATCTTTTCCCGTATTCCTTTAGCTGAATGATGGTCTATTTCACCTAACAAAACTGCAGTTAATCTATCTGAACCTACTATCAGCTTTACCGACATTTTTTATTACCTCCCGTGAATTGTTAATAACATTCTAGTACAAGTTGTATGATTATTTTGTAGAATGTTGTAGAAAACTTTTAAAATAAAAATTGATAATTAAAATATGCTTTTTTA
>CAZSZG010000029.1:3133-11856 GCA_964610805.1 uncultured Oscillospiraceae bacterium | reverse complement strand
GGTGAAAAGGGTGGAGAAACCTTTAATGTCGGACTAAAAGATAATAACTTTTCAAGGGTTGGAAAGCTAGAGGAGTCATCATATCTTCCAATTAGCGATTACACAACTATTACTAATCAATGGCAATATGTTAAAATCCCGTTAAAAGACTTTCTTGCTAAAAATTCTTCTCTTGATTTGCGATACATAACTTCTGTGCTTATAAGTGGAAGTGGTGATTCAACGCAAAAGTTTTGGTTTAATGGGTTGACGATAGATTCACCTGATTTAGAAAAATCCTACTCTGAAATAAAGGTAAATCAGGTAGGATTTGTACAAGAATCAGATAAATATGCGTTAGTATCTGGATTTAGAGAAGAGCTTACTGCTGATGTAGGTACGGCTTTTCATGTCATAAATTCAGATACAAAAAAGGTTGCATACAGTGGAAAGCTTACTCTTGTTTCAGAATTTGACGCAAGGGATTCTGGTGAAAAGGTTTTAAGGGCTGATTTCACAGAACTTGAAACTAATGGTAGATATTACATAGCTGTTGATGCTGAGGGCATTGAAAATTCTGTTAATTTTACAATAGGAAATAATGCTTATGATGATACGGTAATCGATTTGCTTAGATTTTTTTATTTTCAGCGTCAAGGTGATTTAGATGCTGAATATGCTGGGGTTTTTTCTAGAAATGATGCTACTCCAGATGATTATGAGGCAAGCTTTCGTACCACTCCCGAAAAGGTTATTGACGTTTCAAAGGGTTGGTATGACGCTGGGGATTTGGGTAAATATGTGAATGTAGGTAGTATTGCTGTATCTGATTTATTATGGACTTATGAGAGATTCCCTGAACAATTCTATGATGGGCAGTCGAATATTCCTGAGAGTGGAAATGATATTCCTGATATTTTAGATGAGGCAAGATGGGAAATTGAATGGATTTTAGCAATGCAAGACAGCAAAAGTGGTGGCTTTTATCCAAGAGTTCAAGGTGATGATGGTGTGCGAATAGTTCACGATAATATGGGTTGCACTACCGATGATACAGCCTGTGCTGCTGCGGCTCTTTCAGAGGCTTATCTCACATACAAGGATATTGATTTAGAGTTTGCAAACACTTGCCTTAATGCTGCAAAAAAAGCGTGGGTGTTCCTAGAGAACAATCCAAATAACATCGTTGCTACCGATGTTTATGAAGTTAGTGATGATTCAATGGATAGATTATGGGCATCTGCAGCTTTATTTAGGGCAACTGGCGTTGAAACTTATCACAACTATTTCAAGAAAAATTACATATATATGACGGCTTATTTTGAGTCATCTTATGCCTATGCTAATATCTGGGGTAGAATGTGGTTCACAGCATTTCTTGACTATCTGAAAGCTGATAATAACGATGAAAAAATAGTAGAGTGGATTGGCGTTGAATATGATAAATGGCTAAATATAATTACAAATAGGTGGAATAACAACGCATGGGGCAACACGCTTCATCAAGGTAATTATTATTGGGGTGTAAATAATCAAATTGTGAGTATTCCAATGGGTGCAATTTTGGCATCAGAGCTTCTTAATAAGCCAACCGACACCGTCAAGACTTTCTCCACTTCTTCTCTTTCTTGGGTGCTTGGAGCGAATCCTCTATCTAAAAGCTTTGTCACTGGTCAAGGCAAAAATTCAATCTCTACAATTTACAGCACAATTTTTAGCAATGATAATATACCCGAAGTTCCAGCTGGATATATGCCTGGTGGTCCAAATGCATCAAATGCAAAAGGAATTTCTAACTTTGCTGCAAAATGCTATAATGAAAATGATAATGATTGGGTTACAAATGAGCATACTGTCTATATGAACTCTCCCCTATTATTCCTTACTGCATATGCTCAAAGCTTAGGAAAAGCTGATTCTACGCCTGTTTTGGGCGATGTTAATTCAGACGGTCTTGTAAATATTGATGATATTACACTTCTCAAAAGCTATATTCTTGGAAGTGAGGATAATTTAAACTTTCAAAACTCTGACTTTAATTCAGACAATAAAATTAATTCTCTTGACTTATTTATGTTGAAAAGGTTAATTGTTGAATAGTTAATCCTCCTAATAAAAATTCGCACAAACATCACTAATGTAATGTTTGTGCGAATATACCGAATAAAACTGTATATAGACATAATAACTATTATTCGCTACAAATATCTAACATTTTATCTGAAAATTGATGATGTAAACAGAAAGTACATAATAACTATACAAAAAATCAATTGCATTTTTGTATAGTTTTTGATATAATTATGTTTAAAGAGTAGTAAAGCAGAACTGAGGTGGATTATGTTTTTATTTAGGGGTACAGAGTTCGTACAAATTGAACCCGATAAATTTATAGAAGATATGTTCGTCGTGTGTAATGTATATTATAGATATAAAAATGAGCTGTTTCTGATTATAACTAGTTCTACTCTCGCAAGTGAACCTGTTGATAAAATCAAAAAAATGGGCGTAACATATGATGGTATATATATTGAAAGCAAATATCTAAATGATGTATTAAGAGAATTCTTTGAACGTCAAACGAAAAGAAACAATGCTTTGCTCGATTATGATTATATAAATATAGGTCTAAAATCACAGTCTATAATCGAAAGTGTAACATATACCAACACTATTCCTTTGAAAATTACCGAAGAACTTTCTGAAGAAATTTGTGAAATGGTTATGAATATTTCAGCTTATTCCATTATTCAACTAATTAATAGTGTTCGTAAAGTAGATGAGTATTTATTCATACACAGCACAAACGTAGGAATTATTAATGGGCTTATTGGAAAATGGTTAAATTGCAGCAAGGAAGATATTGCAAGATTAGTGAAACTAGGGTTGCTTCACGACGTTGGTAAGGCGAAAATCCCTTCTCAAATTATTAATAAGCCTGGAAAGCTTTCTGAACAGGAATTTGAAGTGATAAAACTTCATCCTGTCTTCTCCTATGAAATTGCAAAAAGATCTAATGAAAAAGATACTGAGGTTTTAAATGGCATTAGAAGTCATCATGAAAAAATGAATGGAACTGGCTATCCTGATAATTTAAAATATGATGAGATACCTCTTTTTGCAAAAATAACTACAGTTTCAGATATATATGATGCAATGATTTCTAAGCGTGTATATAAAAAGGCACATTCACCTTTTGAAGTATTAGATGAGTTTTCACAGGGAAAATTTTCTAATCTTGATATGAATATTGTTAATGTATTTCTTGATAATATGCCGATTGAACTTTTAGGAAAACCCGTTCTTTTATCCAATGGTTCAGTTGGGAAAATACTTTATATTAACTCTGCTAATTTTTTATATCCTATTGTTGAAACTGACGGAGAAATACTCCTTACAAACGAGGAATTAAAATGTGTTTCAATGTATAACGCATAATTTTAATATAACAAATAAAAAATGGAGTCATACATCTTTCGTGTATGACTCCAAAATATTTTTATTTCTATTTCTGCTTTGGCTTTTTTACAACCACAATTAAAGCAATTGCCAACGCTGCTGCAACGGAGGCTATTATAAATGCTGGGAACATTAGATTTATTTCTTCTGCTTCTGCTGCAAGATTTTTATAATATCCTGCAATGAACGATGACGCAACTGCACCTACTCCAAAACCTATAAGAACCATACCGTAGTTCGTTGCCATGTACTTTGTTCCAAATAAGTCTGATGTGAATGCTGGGAACGTACTTAAAAATCCACCGTAGAATAGACCTATTAGACCTATTAGAACATAAATTAGAACTCCTGTTGCAAGGTTTACACAAAGAGATAAAACAGCTGTTCCACATAGCAATAAAATTATTGTTCTCTTTCTGCCTAACTTATCCGAAATCCAGCCCCAAAAAAGTCGTCCAAATGAATTAAACATAGAAATTACTAGAACGCCAACAGTCGCTGTTGATTCCATTCCCTTAGCTATTGCTATTGGCTTTGCAAATCCTATCATCATTAATCCACCCATACACGCAAGCATAAGTGCGAATGTTATCATATAAAACTGTGGCATTTTTAAAACTTGACCTGGTGAGTAATCATAAGTTGAGTTGGCTGAACCTGCAGTCGGTGGTGTATATCCCTCTGGAAGATAACCCTTTGGTGGGTTTTTAATAAATATACCACCTAATGTGCAAACAACTGCAAACACAATACTTAAAACTGCAAAGGTTTTTAGTTCTCCCTCGCCAGTTCCACCGAAGCCTTTAATTAACTTCTCAACAATTGGAGTAAATATTACTCCACCAAAACCAAGTGCCGAAACAATTATTCCTGTTATAAAACCCCTTTTGTCAGGATACCATTTTTGAGCACAAGCAATTGTAGTTGAGTATGTAAAACCCATTCCAAATCCACCAACTACTCCGTATGTTAACCATAAAAGATATGGTGCAGATGCTGTTACAAAAGATGCACCAAAAAATCCTGCTGCTAATATTAATCCACCTATAATAACAATCTTTCTAGGACCATATTTATCTTGAAGCTTTCCTCCTATTGTACTACCAATTGATAGCGTTGCAAGTAATAGCGAAAAGGTTAGTCCTGCTTTAGCATTATCTCCGTTAAAAATGCTGCCAGATATTCCATTTTGAAATATACTCCAGATATATGCTGTACCTAAGCAAAGTTGTATTGCAATAGCAGCAATAACTGGCATTATTCGGTTATTTTTAATATTCATCTCATCCCCCAAAATCTTATTTCTATATATAAATATTACTATGCTTTACCCTACAAGTCAAGCAAAAAAGGCTATAACATTTTTCCCTCATGCTATAATATTTTTATATGCCAAATTACGTGCTTTACAAACTGTTCTCTCAATAAAAACAACCTTGTTTCTTATTAAGAAATACAAGGTTGTTTTGCTTTATACAATTGTAATAAATTAATCTCAATTCAATGCTGTGGCTTTTTCAATAAAGAAATATGTTAAAAACAGTTTATAGAATTTTATTATAAACTAGAGGAGTTATTCTAATAATAAACAGGTTTAGTAAAATGTTAACATCTTAAAATCCCCATATTTCACGCCAAAGTAACCAGCGTACAAAATCCTCAGGGGAATTAGGGGATATAGGATACACTGGGAATATAGGAAAATTAGATGGTCTACGTCTGCGTGGATGCTGTTGGCGTGGACGTCTGCGTCTTTGCCTATTAGAACCCATCATACGAATTGCTGGAATTACATCATCGTCATCAAAATCATCAAAATCATCAAACATCATATCCATGTCATTTGGACAAATTCCCATTGGACATAAATTATTGTCCATAGAATCCATCATGTTCATAGAATTCTGTGGCATTCCAATGCGTTCCAAAATCTCAAGAACAATTGAATCCATCATTTCATCATCTACTTCAGTATTCCTTAATCTATCCGCTATACTATTAATATATGGCTTTATCTTGTTATAAAGCTCCGAATACATACTGTTCATGCCTTGATTATCTAAATTATTTCCGCTATTTTGCATATTAATATTGCCTCCTTTCTAGTTATATACTATGCAAAGGAGGCTTGTAATGTCCTTATTAAATTATATGTAGTTTAATTATTACACCCTCATGACGCCAAACATTCACTTCCATATTGCTTAAATCATCTGCTTTTATATCATTAATAGTTACTGAAGTTTGGTTGCTCGGTAATGGCATTTCATGTATTCTTAATTTATCCATTATAGCATAATACAAACCAAACTCAACCACCCTGTATTACATGAGTTAACGGCATTGCACAAATTCCAATAAATGTTGCAATCAACGCTTGTTTATTATATCCATACTGGCGAGAAGATGGAAGTAATTCCTCAATGCAGACATAAATCATAACGCCAGCTACAAATGAAAAAATTCCACCTAAAACTGCATCATTTATAAATGGTTTTAATATGAAAAATGCAAGTAAAGCCCCGATTGGTTCAGTTATTCCTGATAATATTGTGTATTTTAACGCCTTAGCTTTACTTCCTGTTGAGTAATAAATAGGCATAGCGACAGATATTCCCTCTGGAATATTGTGTAAAGCTATTGCAAATGCTATTGAAACTCCTAACTCGAAATCCTTATAGCCAGCCATAAATGTAGCAATCCCCTCTGGAAAGTTATGCAAAGCAATTGCAAGCATGGAAACAAAACCTACTTTAAACAGATTATTATGAGTTTTTTCTCCCTTTTCCTCATCAAATTCCTGATGTGGTACGAACATATCCAGCAGTGAGGCAGCAAAAATACCTATTGCTAAGAAGATAACGGATAAAACTATACCAAACCTATCGCCTAATTGTGATGATAATAGATTATTTGCATTCGGAAATAAATCTGTGAAAGATACGCTGAGCATAATCCCACCTGCAAACCCAAGTGAAATACTAAGCATTTTTTCACTTTTATCTTTAGTGATAAAAACAATTAACGCTCCCAAAACTGTAGATAAGCCTGCTGCTATAGATAAAATTAATGCTGGAATATCCATGTAGTTTCCCCCTAAATTAACGTTATAGTGCAAAACCTTGTAAACTAGATTTATTGCTCCAAAAGTTCAATTTTTTCAACATCTTCTTTATCATTATATTCTATAATTCTAAATAGTTCAACAGCATTATATTAAACAGCTGTAAGAGTAATACCCTTACAGCCATTTTTTATTCCTCATTTGAAATATTATGCAACCCGTATGACAACACCATCAGGCTGTCACCTAAATGAACATTCTCAACGACTATATCTTCATAATCAAGCCTTAAATCATAGTGACTAAAATTCCAAAAGCCCTTTATTCCATATAAAACAAGCCTATTTGCAATCTCCTGTGATGCTGTTTTTGGAATACACAAAATCGCCGCCACTGGCGAATTTTCCTTGCAAAACTCCTCTAATTCGTCAACATTAGTCACCTCTATGCCTGACAAATCATACCCACAAACAGCCGTATCTTTATCAAATATACCAATAAGCTCAAACCCTCGCTTATTGAAATTTATATGAGCAACAATGGCTTTACCCAAATTTCCAGCACCGATAAGGATAGTTTTATTTTTGACTGTAAGTCCCAATATCTTTCCTATCTCAATTTGTAATGCTTTTACATTATAGCCATAACCCTGCTGTCCAAAGCCACCAAAGCAATTCAAATCCTGTCTAATTTGAGATGCAGTAATGCACATCTTCTCCGATAACTCTCTTGATGATATTCTAGTTACATTCTGCACATCAAGTTCGCCCAAAAATCTATAATATCTTGGCAACCGCTTGATTACTGATTGTGAAACAGAGTTCTTCAAAATAATCCCCTCCAAATGGCAGATGATTCTGTCAATTAATTTATAATTGCCTTTAATCTTGCGTTAACTTCATGTAGGAATTCTTCTGAGTCGACCTTTTTCTTATTATCAAGGCTTGAAATCATTACTAAATCCCCTGTCATAACGCCATCTTCTATCGTTTGAATTGTCGCTTTTTCTAACTTATCTGCAAAATCGCAAAGCTCAGGTGTGCCGTCCAACTCTCCTCTTTTTCTCAATGCTCCAGTCCATGCAAACAATGTTGCAACAGAGTTTGTAGAGGTTTTCTCACCCTTTAGATATTTATAATAATGTCTTTGAACAGTGCCATGTGCAGCCTCATATTCATATACACCCTCTGGTGAAACAAGCACTGATGTCATCATAGCAAGGCTTCCATAAGCAGTTGCAACCATGTCAGACATAACATCACCATCATAGTTTTTACAAGCCCAAATATATCCACCATCTGAACGAACAACCCTAGCAACAGCGTCATCAATCAGCGTGTAGAAGTATTCAATACCAGCCTCAGCAAACTTTTCCTTATACTCAGCCTCATAAACTTCATTGAAAATATCTTTGAATCGGTGGTCGTATTTCTTAGAAATAGTATCCTTAGTTGCAAACCAAATATCCTGTTTCATATCAAGTGCAAAGCTTAGGCATGACCTTGCAAAACTAGTTATACTTTCATCAGTGTTATGCATTCCCTGAATAACTCCACCACCATTGAAGTCATGGATAGTCTGACGTGTTTCATTACCATTCTTGTCGGTATAAACAAGTTCAGCCTTGCCACCACCCTCAACTTGCATTTCAGTGTTCTTATAAATATCACCATAAGCGTGACGAGCAATAGTTATAGGCTTTGTCCAAGTTGGAATAAAAGGAGTTATACCCTTTATTAAAATAGGCGTTCTAAATACAGTTCCATCCAAAATAGCACGAATTGTTCCATTAGGTGATTTCCACATTTCCTTTAATGTATATTCAGTCATTCTATCAGCATTAGGTGTGATTGTTGCACATTTTACAGCAACGCCATATTTTTTCGTAGCCTCTGCACTGTCAAGTGTTACCTTATCATTTGTTTCATTTCTATGTTCAAGTCCCAAGTCATAATACTCAGTTTTTAAATTTATATATGGTTCAAGCAAGATTTCTTTTATCCACTTCCAAAGAATTCTTGTCATCTCATCCCCGTCCATCTCAACGAGAGGAGTTTTCATCTGAATTTTATCTGCCATTAAATGTACCTCCATTAATTGTGATAGCATTAAATTATATCCCTATAATTCCAGCCATAAAGTTAATTTATCATATAATTTATAATTAATTCAATTGCAACTTTGTATAGTTAAGCAGTCCACCAGCCAATATAATATCCTT
>CAZSZG010000029.1:0-3033 GCA_964610805.1 uncultured Oscillospiraceae bacterium | reverse complement strand
TGTTCTCTTGATGAGCCTTGTCCATAGTTAGAGCCACCTACAATTATACTCTTGCCGAATTCCAATGCTCTATCAGGGAAATCCTCATCACATACTGTAAAGCAGAATTTCGATATTGCAGGAATATTAGAACGCAACGGCAATATTTTAGCACCAGCAGGCATGATATGGTCAGTTGTAATATTATCGCCAACCTTTAGTGAACACTTCGCTTCAATGCTATCAGCAAGTGGTACAGTTGTTGGAAACGGCTTTATATTTGGTCCTCTTAAAATCTCAATGCTATCCATATCCTTTTCATCAGCAGGAGCTACAACCATGTTATCATTTATTAGGAAGGTTTCAGGTAGCTTAATTTCAGGCATTTCACCAATTTCTCTTGGGTCAGTAAACACACCTGTTAAAGCCGAAATAGCAGCCATTTCTGGTGATACAAGATAAATCTGCCCATCTCTTGTACCCGAACGCCCCTCAAAGTTTCTGTTAAATGTTCTTAGTGAAATACCTTTAGAGTTAGGCGACTGTCCCATACCAATACAAGGTCCACACGCACTCTCAAGTATTCTTGCACCAGCCTCAATCATTATCGACAACGAGCCATTCTCTGCAAGCATATTCAACACCTGTTTTGAACCAGGAGCAATTGAAAGCGAAACATCAGTATGAACTGTTTTTCCTTTCAAAATATGTGCAACCTTCATCATATCAAGCAATGATGAGTTTGTACATGAGCCAATACAGACTTGGTCTATTTTTATATTGCCAATTTCAGCAACAGATTTAATATTATCAGGAGAATGTGGGCAAGCAGCCAATGGAACTAACTCGCTTAAATTTATCTCAACAATCTCATCATAAACAGCATCTTCATCAGCCGACAAAGGAACATAGTCCTCCTCACGCATCTGTGCTTTCAAGAACTGCTTAGTGATTTCATCAGATGGGAATATTGAAGTAGTCGCACCCAATTCAGCACCCATATTTGTAATAGTTGCTCTTTCAGGAACAGACAAAGTCTTTACGCCCTCACCACAGTATTCAATTACCTTGCCAACACCGCCTTTAACGGACAATCTTCTCAAAACCTCAAGAATTACATCCTTTGCTGAAACCCATGCGTTAAGCTTTCCAGTCAGCTCAACCTTTACAACATTAGGATAAGTAATATAATAAGCACCGCCTCCCATAGCGACTGCTACGTCCAATCCACCAGCACCAATTGCAATCATACCTATTCCACCACCTGTTGGTGTATGGCTATCAGAGCCTATCAGCGTCTTACCTGGCTTGCCAAATCGCTCTAAATGAACTTGATGACAAATACCATTACCAGGTCTTGAAAAATAAATACCATGTTTCTTAGCAACACTGCCAATATACCTATGGTCATCAGCATTTTCAAATCCACTTTGCAAAGTATTATGGTCAATATAAGCAACAGAACGTTCTGTTTTCACTCTTGGAACACCCATCGCCTCATACTCTAAATATGCCATAGTACCAGTTGCGTCCTGAGTAAGAGTTTGGTCAATTTTTATACCGATTTCAGCACCTTTAATCGGCTCACCATCAACAATATGAGCATTAAGGATTTTCTCCGTTAAGGTTAACCCCATTAATTTATCATTCCTTTCAGATATTATCATATTCATTTTAACTCATTTAAGCATACTTTGTCAAGAAAATAACAGTTTTTCTTTGCTTTTTACTATGCAAGCGTTAATATTATATAAAATTTGTATAAAGTATATATCTTTTTTCGCTTGATATAGCCAGCATATTCCAGTTATTGCAACATAAAAAGCGTTTCATAGTTTTTCTCTACAAAACGCTTTTTATTCAACATTATTTTAGGAAGATTTTATTTCATTCTCAATTGCTTGTCTGCCTCATGAAAACTATTTCTTAAATCTGTTATCATTGGTATTATTTCTTCAAGAGGTTCAATATCCTTTTTGGTATTTGCTGTAATAATTTGTCTAACATAGTATTCATATAAAGCACTAAGTTCATTTGATATTTCATAATCTCTATTCAATATTGAACTCATATAATTCAATATCTCATGTGCTTTTTTTAATGACTTATTACACATTTCAATATTCTTATCCTGAATATATACAATACCTGCATTAAGCATTTTCAAACATTCATCATACAACTTGACAACCATTTCACCCTGCGTCATAGTCAATACTGCTTGTTTTTTATACTCTTGATACGGATTTGCTAACATATCTACACCCCCGAAAATTTATATTTAACCACCTGAAAAATTAGCAAGCCAACTGCCTTGTTCAGATATACTATTTAATTGAACTTCCATTGCATTAAACTTGTTCCAATAGCCTTGTCTTTTCTTATCATAAAGACTGCTTAATGACTGCAATCTATCTGTAATTAATTTAAGCTTATTAAAGATTATATTATTCTTTTCTGAGCCATATCCTATTACGCCAGCTTCTCTTACTAGCGTACCCTGTGAGGATGTACTCTTATTAGCTGTTTTATTGCATACATCATTCAATCTACCAGCTAAACCATCTACACCATTAAATAATTCCATTACTCCATCAGGGTCTTCATTTAAAGCTTTTGTGAATTCAACTTCATCAACAGCTAGTTTACCATACTCCTTCCACTCACTGCTACTATTAATACCTATTTGTGAAAGCACATATGACGAACCAACATTCTTATACATTGATTGTCTCATATCAGTTAAAAAGCTTGATATTGAGGAGTCGTTTCTAAGAAGTCCTGTCTTTGCTTCTTCATTCCAAAGAGTAATTTCACTTTCAGACATTTCTTTTTTCTGTTCTTTTGTAAGCGGTGCATGTTTCTTATATGAAGCCTCTTCATGAGTTAATTTATTCAAATCTGCAATTAGCTTATTGTAGTCTTCTACAAAGGATTTAACAGTAGAAACTATTTTTTCTGTATCTCTTGAAGAAGTAATTTCAGCCTTTTGTTCTTTACCAGATGAGTCAATGAGAGTTCCATCATCATTGAAATAAACATTACCATTCTCAT
>CAZSZG010000028.1:3837-20180 GCA_964610805.1 uncultured Oscillospiraceae bacterium | reverse complement strand
AAACTAATCACTGTTCTTTATATTCAATCTTTTCTGAAAAAGCACAGCAATGATTATTATCATGCCTTTTACTGCACCTACTAAAAATGGTGGTACTCCAAATAAATTCATCATGTTATTGATTACACCGAGTGTTAATGTTCCAAAAACTGTACCAATAATTTTACCTCTGCCACCCGACATACTTATTCCACCGATAACAACAGCCGTTATTGCGTCCATTTCATATGAAATACCAGAAGAAGCAGAATTTATACTTCCCAATCGTGAAGCCTCAACAATTCCAGCGATACTAATAAACATTCCAGAAATAATAAAGGTGTATACCTTTACTTTATTAATATTTATCCCAGATAGCCTTGTAGCCTTTTCATTACTTCCTACTGCGTAAATATAGCGTCCAGTGGGTGTGTTTGACATAAAATAGGATATTAGAAAAGCAAGTGCAAGCCAGAAAATAATAGGTAAGGGGATTACTCCAAACAAATCTGTATTAGATATTGAAATGAATGGCTTTGCTGACTCACCAGAAACCAAAAGCCCTCCACCGTTAAAGAAATATTGCGATAATGAACGATAAATTGTCATTGTGCCGAGAGTTACGATAAATGCAGGAACATCAAATTTTGCAACTAACCAGCCTGTGATACCACCAAAAGCAATAGCAAAAAGCAAGCTTATAATAATTCCAAGAAATATATTTTGTGTAGAATTTATTATTGAAATTGCAATCAGCCCTGTCAGTGCAAGCTGTGAGCCGACGGAAAGGTCGATACTACCATTAATAATTACAAGTGTCATTCCGAGTGAAACTATTCCAATGATGGAGTTGTTTCTCAGAATGTTCATTAGATTACCTAAATTCAGAAAAGTAGAGCCACAGGTTATAATTGCTAAGAGGAAAAGCCCCACGAATGCGATAAATGCACTATTTTGGCTTGCAAAATCCTTTAGGTTATTTTTATTTAATACAATTTTCATAAGCGTTTCAGTCCTTTATAAAGTTCCACCAGTGGCGACTATCATAATTTTCTTCTGTGAGGCTTCATCACGATTAAACTCTTTTTTTATTTTTCCTTGATACATAACATAAATTCTATCACATAAAGTTAAAATCTCCTGTGGCTCATTTGAAAGGATAACAATTCCAACCCCTGATTCTGCAAGCTTTATGATGATATTATAAATTTCAAACTTAGCTGAAATATCAACACCCTGTGTAGGGTTATCCAAAATTAATATTTTTGGCTCACTGCTCAATGTTTTTGCTAAGATAACTTTCTGCTGATTTCCACCTGAAAGGCTTAAAATAGAGTTATTTAGGTTGTTTAGCCTTATATTAAGCTGTTCAATGTACTGCTTATTAGATAAATGCTCGGATTTTTTATCAATTACAAAGAGCTTTTTAAGTCTGTCTAAAATTGCAATACTCATATTCTTTGATATAGATAAATCTTTTATAATGCCTTTTTCTTTTCGATTATTAGGAAGATATGATATATCCAATTTTTTTGCAATCACTGTTGAGGATAGATTTTTCTTTTGTCCGTTTACAATAATTTTACCCTTATATTCTGGATTACAACCATAAATAGTCGCAAAAAGTTCACTTCTGCCATCACCTAAAAGACCAGTCACACCGATAATTTCACCTTGATGTAGAGTAAGATTAATATTTTCAAAGTCTTTTCCATGCGTTAAATCTTTTGTTTCCAAGACCACTTCTCCAACTGTTCTAGGAGAATAGGCAGTATTAAAATCGACCTCTTTTCCAACCATATAACCAGCAAGCTTATGCTCATCTATATAAGCAGTAAGTTTATCAGAAACTACAATTCGGCCATCACGCATTACTGTAAAATAGTCGCAAATTCTTAGCACCTCATTTAGCTTATGCGATATAAAAACAAAGCTAACACCCTTAGTTCGCAGTGTTTCCATTATCATGAAAATTCGTTCAATTTCAGCATGGTTAAGTGATGCTGTCGGTTCGTCCATTATAATTATCTTTGCATTTTTGAGCAATGCAGAGGCAATCTCTACAATTTGCTTATAGGAGGTAGTGAGAGTGCTAGTTAAAGCAGATGGATTTAGATTTATTCCCATATTGCTAAGAATATTCCTTGATTTATTAATCATAGCTTTCTTATTGATTTTTATACCATTTTTCAATTCATTGCCTAAGAATAAATTTTCATAAATACATAAGTCATTAACAAGCATTATTTCTTGATGAATAAATGCAATATTATGCTGTTCAGCGACTGAGGGAGAATTTATAACAGCTTTAGTACCGTTGATATAAATTTCACCCTTATCGCAAGGAATTACGCCACCAAGAATATTCATAAGTGTGGTTTTGCCTGTACCATTTTCACCCAAAAGGGCATGAACAGAGCCTTTTTGTAAACGAAAGTCCACACCATGTAAAACCTTGTTACCACCAAATGCTTTTTCAATTGATTTCATTTCAACAACATACTTAGGCATTTTAGCTCCTATTCATCAAATATTTTTAGTTTTTAGTAAGGTGAATTAGCATCCAATAAGTTAGAAACATTATCCTTAGTTACAATGGTAGGAGGGATAATATTATCCTTTTTAACTTCCTTGCCGTTCTTTATATCAACAGCTGCCTGAACTGCATCTTTAATCATGCTTGGGCTATATGTTGCAGTAATGCAAATAGGCTGTTCAGATTCAGCAATTTTTGTGAAATAATTCTGACTTCCACCAGCACCAGTGATATATTTTACATCAGTTCGCTTAGCATCTTTTATTGCTTGCAACATTCCTATTGAGGACTCATCATCTATCGAAAATATCGCATCAATTTTATCATTTGCCACAAGAACATCACTAAGAGTTTTTAAGCCTGATTGCTGTGTGAAATCGGGAGCAGCCATATCAATCAAGTCTATATTAGGATAATTATCGGACATAACATCTTTAAAGGCATTAACACGCTCAGTGCTTACTGAACCTGAACTTGGAACATTCAGTATTGCAATAGTACCACTTCCGTTAAGCTGTTCACCAAGATATTCAGCACTATGTGAGCCTATACCAGTATTATCGCCTGCAAAGTAAGCAGTGTAGTCTGATGCAACCTTTCTATCAAATACAATTAAAGGTATATCAGCATCAATAATCTTTTGTGCAGTTACTGAAACCTCATCAGTATGAGGCAGTAACACAATTGCAGAGCATTTAAGGTTAATCATTTCTTCAATTTGATTTGCTTGCTCATTTACATTTGAAGATGTCAGCAGTTTATAACCATCTCCCTCGCTAAGATTTAATTCCTCACATTTTTGTTTTGCAAAATAAGCTATACCAGCCATCCAACCATGACTTGCTGATGGAACAATTATAGCAATAGGTCCACCTTTATCTTCATCTTTTTTTGCACAAGCAGTAAAGCTTAGCATAAAAATCATGCCGATTAGAATTGCACAAATTATTTTTTTCATAGAAATCCTCCATTTTTATATTTTTATTGAAAATTTATCAGGTCAAATATCAAATAGTATAATTGAATAAAAAGCAGATATAATATAACTGTAATCGAACTTATATAATTATTTATTCCATTATAATCGCCAATTATACAATTATATTTATATATAAGCTGAAAAGTTGAACATTAAAAATAAGAAAAATAATATTGTGAAAGAGGTTAATTTATGAGTTTAGGGTATATGACAAATGCATTTGGTGAACTAGTTGGTTCAGGTGGAGGAGTAATAAGCGTCAAAGATGTAAGATATGTAACTATCTGTGATGATGAGGATGCTATTAAGAAGATTAGTGAAATAGGATTTGACAATATTGAAATTTTTGACGGTAACTTATCAAATTACGAGGAAAATCCAGAAAAGTTCACTGAAATTCTTAAAAAGTATAACGCAACACTTCTTGGTGTTTATATCGGTGCAGGCTATATTTACGAGGACGCTTTGGATGACGAGCTATTTCGTATTGATAAAGTAACAGAATTAGCTAAAAAGTTTGGAGCAAAGCACATTGTTCTAGGTGGAGGTGCTGTTCGTGCAAAGGGTATTAAGGATTCAGACTATAAATTGCTTGCAAAGGGTGTTGACAAAGCAAACAAAATTGTAAAAAAGCATGGACTTATTGCAAGCTACCACCCTCATTTAGGTTGTATGGTTGAAAGACCTGAACAAATTGACAAGCTTTTTGAGTTAACTGATATTCCATTTTGTCCCGACATTGCTCATCTTGAAGCTGGTGGAGGGGATTCATTTGAAATAATAAAAAAGTATTATGACCGCATTAAATATGTACATCTCAAGGACTTAAAGGACGGAAAGTTTGTTCCCCTTGGTATGGGAGATATAAATTTAGCGAATATTATAAATTATTTTAAGCAGAATAATTATAATGGTGACTGGTTAGTTGAAATCGATGGATATTCAGGTGACCCGTATGATGCTTGTAAGACATCATTTGAATTTCTTCAGGAATTCATGCCACTAGACAAAAACTAATATAAAATTAATATAATAAAAAGGAGTTTATTATGAAAAAGAAAAAAATCCTATCAGCATTATTAGCATTATCAATGATGTTTATAATAACTGCTTGTGGCGACAAGGATAAAGATAGCTCATCAGAATCAAAAGCCCAATCAAGCAAGACGGAATCCTCATCATCTGCTAACAATAATGACAACAATACAGCTGAAATAAAATCAACAGGACCAAACGGTGAAACTGCTGTTAATGCAACAACTTTGAAATTGACAGATGAGGAAATTGATAAAATCAAGGCAGGGAAATATAAAGCAGCCATTTGCCTTCACTATGGTGGTAACGACTGGTCTACTTCACAGGTAAAAGGTTTAACCGACACATTTAAAAAATTAGGCATTGAAATTGTTGCTACAACTGACGCTAATTTCTCAGCAGAACAACAGGTTGCTGATATTGAAACAATAATGGCATTAAAGCCTGACATTCTTATAAGTATACCAACAGACGCAGTTGCTACAGTTAACGCATATCAAAGAGCAGCAGATTCAGGTATAAGAATAGTTTTCATGGATAATGTTCCAAGTGGCTTTAAAGCTGGCGAAAACTATGTGAGTTGTGTATCAGCCGACAACTATGGTAATGGTATAATTGCAGCTGATTTGATAGGAGAGGCTTTAGACGGTAAAGGTAAGATTGGTGTTGTTTTCTATGACGTTGACTTCTTTGTAACAAACCAAAGATTAGAAGCATTTGAAAAGACAATGAAAGATAAATATCCTGATATAGAAGTAGTTTCAAAGATGGGCTTTACAGATACCAACGCAGCAAGCTCTGTTGCAGACGCAATGCTAACACAAAATCCAAACATTAACGCAATATTTGCACACTGGGACGTACCATGTGAGGGTGTATTATCATCATTAAGAGCTGGTGGATATAAAGATGTTAAGTTAAGCACAATTGACTTAGGTAACAATATCGCAAAGGAAATTGCAGAGGGAACAGTTTTAGGACTTGGTGCACAGTTGCCATATGATCAGGGCGTTGCTGAGGCTACTCTTGCAGCATACTCACTTCTAGATAAGGAAGCACCTGCATATGTCGCAGTACCTGCAATGCGTGTAGACAGCAATAATATTATTGATGCATACACAAAGGTATATCATGTTGATGCACCAGATTGGTTGAAAGAAGCAGCAGAATAACATTGTTCAGTTTTAATTAGGCGTTTTGAAACGTATTAAAACGCCTAATTAACTTATATGTTATTTTAAAAGAAAAGAGTGGTGAGATTGAGTAAAGCGATATTAGAAATGAAAGGTATTAATAAATCCTTTGGTAATGTATCAGTGTTAAAGGATGTTGATTTTTCTTTGCAGGAGGGAGAAGTACACGCACTTGTTGGTGGTAATGGTGCAGGGAAATCCACACTTATGAAGATAATGACAGGTGTATACACTCTTGATTCAGGTGAGGTGTATGTTAACGGAGAAAAGAAAATCATCCAAAACGCAAAGGACGCAAAAGAAAATGGAATTGCTATGATTTTTCAGGAGCTATCATTAGTGCCGACTATGTCTATTGCAGAGAATATATTTCTAGGCGAGGAGTTAACAAAAGGTGGATTTAGGGATACTTCAGCAATGAATAAAAAAGCCAAAGAGATTTTGAACGACTTAGGAATATTTATTAATCCTGAATTAAAAGTAAATCAGCTTAGTGTTGGAATGAGCCAAATGATTGAGATTTCAAAAGCTATTTCTAAGAATGCAAGGATTCTTGTTCTTGATGAACCGACTGCATCACTTTCAGATTCAGAAACAGTACAGCTGTTTAGAATTATAAAACAGCTTAAAGAAAATGGCGTATCAATGGTTTATATTTCTCATAGAATGAATGAGATATTGTCAATATCAGATTCGGTTACAATATTAAGAGATGGAAAGAAAATTATTACTGATAAAATTGAGAATATGGATTTGGATAAAATTATTTCACATTTAGTCGGAGGAGAGGCATCCCAAAAGAAGTTTGAGTGGGTTGAAAGAGAATATGAATCTGATGGAGATTCAATACTTAAAGTAGACCATCTCAAAATTAATGATAAGATACAGGATATTTCATTTGACTTGAAAAAGGGAGAGATACTGGGGATTGCTGGACTAATGGGAAGTGGAAGAACTGAAATATTGGAAACGCTGTTTGGGATTAGAAAAAAGCTTGGTGGAACGGTTGAACTTTTAGGTGAAAAAGTTAAGATAAACAATTCAGAAGATGCCATAAAATCTGGATTTGCATTAATACCTGAGGATAGAAGAAGACAGGGGTTAGTTCTAGGACATTCGCTTAAAAGTAACGCTATTCTACCATATCTGCGAAAATTATTGATAGGCAAGACTTGTTTAATCAGTGAAAAAGCATCTGCTCAACTGGCTAACAATGATATAAAGCGTTTAAATATAAAGACGGACAGTATTCATAAGAGAATAAATTTGCTATCAGGTGGAAATCAGCAAAAGGTTGTTATTGCAAAATGGCTTAATATGAACCCTAAGATTATGATGCTTGATGAGCCGACAGCAGGTGTTGATATTGGAGCAAAGATAGAAATAATACAAATTATCAGAAAGTTTGCAGATGAGGGAAATGGTGTAATTCTTGTTTCATCTGAAATTACAGAATTGCTTTCTGTATGTGATAGAATAATAACAATTTATGACGGACGAATTACTGGTAGCATTTTAAGAAAGAATATAAATTCAGAGGAGGAACTCCAAAATGCAATCCAAAGAAGCGAGTAAAAGTAAATTATTTTTTGGCAATATAGAGTGGAGCAAATACATGGTATATATTGTATTTGTGATAATGTTTATATTATTTTCAGCTGTACTTGGCGATAAGGGGTTTCTAACTCAAAACAACCTTGTTAATGTGCTAAGGCAGACAGCTATGATATCTATAATGGCAGTTGCAGGAACTTTCGTAATAGCATCAGGACAAATCGACCTTACAGTTGGTGCAGTTGCAGCTATGAGTGCAATGATAGTTTCAATTGTGTTACAAAAAACTGATTCAATTTTTCTTGCATTAGTATGTGGACTAACTGTAGGTGTTATTTCTGGATTAGTGAATGGAATTTTAGTTACAAAGTTCAGAATACCTGCGTTTTTAGCAACAATGGGAATGATGTCGGTTATACGAGGCAGTGCGATGTGGATTACAAATACGGCAGCCGTTCCAATAAAGAACATAACATTCAATAAAGTATTTGGTATTGGTGATGTTGGTGGAATTTCTGTTTTGATTTTATGGACAATTTTATTTTATATAATAGGAATTATCGTGTTTAATAAAACTCCATTTGGAAGACATACGCTTGCAGTCGGAGGAAATGAAGTATCAGCTGGTTATAGTGGCATTAAAATTGACAAAATAAAAATTATTGTTTTCCTAATGTCAGGAGTATTTGCAGCCTTTGCAGGTATTTTATATGCAGGACGTATGCAGGCAGGACGTTTCTCTTTTGGTGAGGGTGATGAAATGTCGGTTATAGCAGCAGTAGTACTTGGTGGTACAGCAATGAGTGGTGGTACAGGCTCTGTGGTCGGTGCATTAGTCGGCTCTATACTAATGGGTGTGATTAACAATGCATTGATACTTGCAGGCTTGAGTAGTGCACAGCAGACGATAGTAAGGGGTGCAATTATAGTAGTTGCTGTAATATTAAGCAATTTATCACAAAAACAAAAGCGATAAGCTTTATGATATAAAAAATATTGGAGGAATTTATTATGAAAAAATTAAATATTGGTTTAATAGGTGCAGGCTTTATGGGAAAAGCCCATACTGTTGCATATTCAAATATGCCTAAGTTTTTCTGGCCAGCACCAGCTATGCCTGTGTTCAAAACCATATGCGATATAGTGCCTGAAATTGCTGAGGAGTCAAAGGAGAGGTTTAGCTTTGAAAAGAGCTGTACTGATTGGCGTGACATTGTAAATGACCCAGAAATTGATGTTGTGAGCGTATGTACACCGAATAATTCTCATGCAGAAATATCTATTGCAGCATTAAAAGCTAACAAGCACGTTATCTGTGAAAAGCCAATCGCAAGCACAACTAAAGATGCAAAGGCAATGGCTGATGCAGCTGAAGAAGTAAAATCTAAGAATATTATAAGTATGTGTGCATATCAGTATAGGAGAGTTCCAGCAATTGTTTTAGCGAAGAAATTCATTGAAGAAGGCTCTATCGGTGAAATTTTAAATGTTAGAGCAACTTATCTACAAAGTTGGTGTGCTGACCCAGCATCACCACTTTCATGGAGATTTCAAAAGGATATAGCGGGTGCAGGAACATTAGGGGATATTGCGACTCATGTAATTGATATTTCTCAGTATCTTGCAGGCGATATAGCCGAAGTTGTGTCAAGCGTTAAGACTTATATTGATGAAAGACCTGTACAAGAGGGCGGAGTGGATTTACTTGGAACTGTAAAGCTTGGTAGTGATGCTAAAAAAGCACCAGTTGATGTTGATGATGAGAACTCATTCCTTGTTAAATTTAAAAGTGGTGCAGTAGGAAGTATTGAGGCTACAAGAAATGCATGGGGAAGAAATAACTTTATTACAGTTGAAGTTCACGGAACAGAAGGCTCAATATTCTTTAATTATGAGCGTTTAAATGAGTTACAGGTTTGTTTTGCAAAGGATGCTGATGATAGACGTGGGTTCAAGACAATATACACAGGGCCTGCACATTTCTATGGAGAGGTTACATGGAATATTCCAGGCATGAATATCGGATATGGTGAGCTTAAAACGATAGAAATGTATGAGTTTGTCAAGTCCGTTGTTGAGGGTAAACAGCCATCAACAAGCTTTGATGTTGGTTATCAGATAGATAAGGTTTGTGATGCTGTTATGAGGTCTTCTGAATCAGGCAAATGGGAAAAATGCTAAATAAGTTTTGATAAATAAAGGTAGGTGATAACAATTCACTTACCTTTTGTTTTTACAAAAAAAATAACGGCAGTGATTATAAAATCTCTGCCGTTCAAATGAAAGACGGTTACACAGTTAACCGAAAAATATTTAAGGAAGGAAAGCTATAATTCTTTCCAAAGTCTAGATGTCTAAATGAAAGCCTGATTATATTACAAACTGACGCATATAGCGATAACTTAGTTTAAGTGATTTGTTGATAGCATCGGCTGAATCCTCAAAAGCCTTGTCCTCAATCTCTATACAGGTGTATCCATCATAGCCTATATCTGTAAGAGCTGAAACATATTTGCCCCAATCCACATCGCCTAATCCAGGTAGCTTAGGCGACATAAAATCGAGAGGATAAGCCATAATGCCAACATCTGAAAGCTTGTCCTTGTAAACTTTAATATCCTTATAATGAACGTGAAAAATCTTATCCCTAAACTCATAAAGAGGACGAATATAGTCAATCTGTTGCCATACAAAATGCGATGGGTCATAGTTAATTCCTAAATTATTACTTGGAATTATTTCAAACATTTTCCTCCATATAGCAGGAGTGGTAGCAAGGTTTTCTCCACCAGGCCATTGGTCCTTTGTAAACAGCATAGGGCAGTTTTCAATAGCAATTCGGACATTATTTTCTTCTGCAAGCTTCACAATTGGCTTCCAAACCTTTTCGTATTCAACAAGATTTTCCTCTATGGTTTTATCTTTTATTCTTCCAATAAAAGTTGTAACAGTGTGAACATCAAGTTTAGGAGCAGTACGAATTATATTTTCAAGATGGGTAATATAGTTATTGCGTTTTTCTAAATCAGGTTCAAGCGTATTTGGATAATATGCGAGTGCAGAAATCTCTACACCTTTTTCGTTCAAGTATTCTTTTATATGCTCAATTTTAATATCATCTAAGTCCTCAATATTTATATGGGAAACACCTGCATAACGTCTAGTAGCCTTTTCTTGAGGCCAGCAAGCAACCTCTATGCAATCATAGCCTATAGCAGAGGCAGTATCAATAACCTCTTTAAAGCTTGATATACTCATAATTGCACTAACAAAACCCAATTTCATAATAAATCCTCCTCATGCACATTTACATAAACTTAAAATATAAAAATTAATTCTATAAGATAATTATTTACTATTAATTGAAAATTATACTAGTTTTTAAAATTTATAATATATAATATAAAAAGGCTCAAATTTTATTAATTTGAGCCTTAGGCTGTCGATAAAGTTTCCTCTACGGAATAAAATTGACGTTTCTTTATTATACCTTAACAGATATTTTCTCACTTAAATTTAGTGAAATATCATCATTATCAGCATTTATTACAATGGTGTCGCCTTTATTAAATTCACCTTCAAGAATTTTTTGTGACAGTATATTTTCCACCTTTTCAACGATTTTACGTCTTAAAGGTCTAGCACCATACTGTTCAGTTTCCTTAACGCTTGACAAAATCTCTATCGCTTCATTGGTATATTGGAGGGATATTTCAAGATTTTTCGCCCTAACAAGCAACTCATCAAGTAGTTTTTTTGTAATGCTTTTCAAGTCATCTTTAGATAGCTTATTAAATACAATCAGGTCATCAAGACGGTTTATCAGCTCAGGTTTTAGTTGCTTTTTAAGTGCTGACATCACATCTTTTTTAAGATTGAATTCAGTATTTGAATTAAATCCAACCCTTTTATTGTTAATAATTAAATCAGCACCAATGTTTGAAGTCATAATGATAAGTGTATTTTTAAAATCAACCCTTTTCCCCTGTGAATCGGTTAAATACCCATCTTCAATGACTTGCAGTAGAATATTCAGCACATCAGGATGAGCCTTTTCAATTTCATCAAACAGCAAAACAGAATATGGTTTTCGTCTTATTTTTTCTGTTAACTGTCCACCATCTTCAAATCCAACATAACCAGGAGGAGCTCCAATAATTTTTGATATGGAATGTTTCTCCATATATTCGGACATATCAATTTTTATTAGGCAATCTTCATTATCGAACAAATATTGAGAGAGTACTTTCGATAACTCAGTCTTTCCAACACCTGTCGGACCAAGAAAAAGGAATGAGCCAATAGGACGCTTAGGGTCTTTGAGTCCAACACGCCCACGTCTTATAGCTTTAGAAACTGCCGATATAGCCTCATTTTGACCGATAATGCAGTTCAAAAGCTCTGTTTCAAGCCTTAAAAGCTTTTCATTTTCCATTACAGTCATTTTCTGAACTGGAATTCCTGTCCAAGTAGAAACAACGCTTGCAATATCGTCATTACTTACTTCAATTTTTTTATCTTTTGTTTTTGTCGTGATATTATTTTTATTTTTCAAAAGCTCACTCTGTAACTTTTCTACTGTTAAATTACTAAACTGACATTTTTCTTTCTCATGGTTTTTCGTAATATTTTTTTTCTTATTACACATTTTACAGCTTTTAATTCTTGCTCGTGAAGATGCTTCGTCAATAATATCAATAGCTTTGTCTGGCAAGAATCTGTCATGAATATATCTAGTTGAAAAGTTTATAGCAGAACGAATTGTATCATCATTTATGATGACATTATGAAAGGACTCATATTTCTTTTTAAGCCCCAACAATATTGCATAAGTTTCATCTTCACTAGGTTCTTCGACGTTTACAGGTTGGAATCTTCTCTCCAAAGCACTATCTTTTTCGATATGCTTTCTGTATTCCTGTATAGTTGTTGCACCAATAATTTGCAATTCACCCCTTGCAAGCTGAGGCTTAATGATATTTGCAGCATCAATAGCACCCTCAGCTGCTCCAGCACCAACAATAGTGTGAATTTCATCAATAAACAAGATTATATTTCCAGCGTTTACAACTTCCTCAATACAAGTTTTAATTCGTTCCTCAAAGTCACCACGATATTTTGCTCCAGCAAGCATTGCAGTTAAATCCAAAGAAAATATACGTTTATTTTTTATACTATCGGGTATATCACCCTTAACCAAGAGCTGTGCAAGCCCCTCAACAATAGCAGTTTTTCCAACTCCAGCCTCACCAATAAGGCAAGGATTATTCTTTGTACGCCTTGCTATAATCTGTACAACTCTTTCAATTTCCTTTTCACGTCCAATAACAGGGTCAAAGCTATTCTCATAAGCAAGTTCAGTTAAATTTCTTGCATATTTAAACAGGGTAGGGAACTGTTTCATATCCAGTTGTGACATATATGGAATCCTTGTATCACCATCAGAATAATCCATCATACAATCATTATAAAGCTTTGATAATGAGCAACCTATAGATTGAAGCATGACTGAACCACTACAATGAGTATCTTTTATTATAGCCATTAAGATATGTTCAGTTCCAGAAAGAACTGCACCAAGCGAATGTGATGTTGTCACTGATGCCGACAATATCCTTGATAATGCTGGTGTCATGCAATCGTAATCCAATGTGGTTTGTTCACCATGCCCAACAATTTCTATTATTTCATTATAAATAGTTTTGAACTTTATACCATTACCTTTCAGAACTGTTGCTGCAACATTTGAGCCTTCATGCAATAATCCCATCACCATATGTTCAGTACCAACATATGTGTGTCCAAGCCTTTCAGCAGAGTTTACAGCGATGTCTATTGAAGCAATTGATTTTTTTGTAAACATATCTAGATTAAACATTAAATATCATACCACCTAACGCAACTAATAAAGTTATATATTAAGTATGCCACCTTTTTACTGCGATATATGTCGAATACTTGATTAGCTACGATTTATATTAATTCCAAATTTTAATACCTAATTGTAGCTTCTAATTATTGTAAAAATAAAATGGATACCCTATTATTAGAGTATCCATTTTTGGTTATTTAAAATACATAAACACTTGACATTTTATCATGCCATTATATAATTTTCTTCGTTTATCAGCTCTTTTACCGAAAAAGCCTTCAAAATCCTCATGAGGTGAAATAATATAACAGGGTTTGTCAATAGAATGACCCATGCTAGTGTAAATCTTTTCAGCCTCTTTTATTTCAAGCATACGCTCACCGTAAGGAGGGTTACAAATTGTTATCGCACCCTCAGGAGGATTATACTGTGTAATATCAGCTTGATTAAAAAGAACACGACTTTTTATGCTAGCTTTTTTAGAATTATCAATACTTAAATCAATTGCCTCGTTGTCAATATCGTATCCATAACCATGAAATTCTGCATTTCTATCCACACGTTCAATAGCTCCATTGCGTTCTTCTCTCCAAATGCTAGAATTTATGCAACCCCATTGTTCAGCTGCAAAATGCCTGTTCAAACATGGTGCTATATTCAACGCTTTAAACGCAGATTCTATGATAAATGTTCCACTTCCACAGAAAGGGTCGCAAACGATACTACCACTTCTAACTCTTGCAAGGTCGATAATTCCAGCAGCAAGTGTTTCTTTTATCGGTGCAAGATTGGCATTACGTCTATATCCACGTTTATGAAGTCCAGCACCACTAGTATCGAGATAGATAGTAGCAACATCATTCATAATACTGAATTGCATTTGATGGACAGGACCAGTTTCTTCAAACCAGTTTAAATGATATGTTTCTTTCAGCCTTTCAACAGACGCTTTTTTAATAATTGCCTGACAATCAGGAATACTATAAAGTGCTGAATTGAGCGAATATCCCTTAACAGGAAAGGCATCAGATTTACCAATAAAGTCTTCCAACGGTATCTTTTTTACGCCTTGAAACAGCTCTTCAAAGGAAGTCGCAGTAAAGCTTGAAAGCTCAATAAGAACACGCTCAGCAGTAGAAAGGCAGATATTAGCCCTAGCGAGCAGATTATAGTCACCAGTAAAAGTAACTTTTCCGTTATCTAAAACGACATTTTGCCCACCAATTTTTTTTACTTCAAATGCTAAGACACTTTCTAAGCCAAAATGGCAAGGACAGCTAAATTTTAATGTATCAGTCAATTTTTTTCTCCTATTCAAATTAGAATAATTTACGTTACAGGCTCAACAACCACATCGCCTTATTCTTCAGGAGTTGGTTCTGGAGTTGGTTCTGGAGTTGGTTCTGGAGTTGGTTCGGGTTCAGGAGGGGCGGCTGCGGCATGCCCAGAACAAGTAGCAGGAATACTTGAGGTTTTATAATATCCCACACCAGATGGACAACTAGGACCAGCAATCAAACCAGTTAGAGTGCAGTAACGTAGTTCAACAACATCGGGGCATGGTGGATAAGAATTACCAGCAGGAACACTGTTAGCATAGTCACCGATAACCATCTTCCAAAGGCTAGCAGAACTAGGCAGACTATTATGAGGTAATTGTGTTGGAGTATCATAACCAATCCATACACCGCTTACAAAGTCCTCTGTTAATCCTACAAAAGATAAATCTCTCCATTCCTGTGAAGTACCAGTTTTACCTGCAACAGTTTTATTAGAAAGAGCAGCGGCAGTACCAGTACCACCTTTTACAACTTCTTGAAGAAGCTTATTCATAACATAAGCAGTATCAGCACCAACAGCGGTATGGGTGTTTTCAGAATTTGATTCATTTGAGTAAAGCAATGAGCCATCACTATTTTCAACCCTACTTACAATATGTGCATTATAATAAGTACCACCATTTCCATATGGCATATAAGCATTAACAAGGTTTTCAAGAGGAATTCCAAGAGTTAGTCCACCGACAGCAAGTGGAGAATGTGCAACGTCAGTCGCACCACTTTCAGTACTTTCAACAAGCTTAAGACCTAAATTTTCAGTAGAGAAAGTAAACACTTCTCTTAATCCGATACGGTCAACAAGCTGTGCAGGAACGGTATTAATAGACCTTTTAAGCGCATTAACAGCTAAGTAGTGGCTACCAGAGGTAGTACCATTATAGTTTGTAGGCCATTTCTTCCCATCAACCTGTATAGGATTATCATAGAATGAAGTTGACCAGTTTATAAAGTTGCTCTCAAGAGCTTTTCCGTAGCTTGCAACTGGCTTCATTGTTGAACCTGGATCACGATACGCTTGAATAGGACGGTTGAAACAAAGTGAGCCTAGCTGATTTTTATCGCCAATTCCACCTACAACAGCTTGAATTTCACCATAATAATTCATAGCAATAAATGAGGATTGAGGATATTCACCGTATTCATTTGCGATAGTTGAGAAGTTTTCATGGCTTAAATATTTTGCCTCAACATGATTTTGCATATTAAGATCAACGGTTGTATACACTTTGTATCCACCAGTGTTTAATTTTGAAATAGCCTCTGATTGTGAGATACCATACTCCTCCATAAAGTAGTCAGCAATCTCATAAATAGCAGCATCAACATACCAAGTAGTAGCAGATGGAGCATCATCCACCTCTTCATTTTCCTCAGGATGAAGTAGCTTATATTCTTCTGAATTGGTTAACATAACCTTTTCGTTCATAGCAACAATGTATTCATCATAAGAAATAGCCCCGTTTTCGTACATTTTATATATAACGTATTCCTTACGTTCTTGATTTGCTTCAAAGTCAGTGAATGGATTTAACCAAGTTGGGTTTTTAGGAGTTGCTGCAAGAGTTGCTGCTTCTGCAATAGAAAGTTCATTTGCACTTTTACCGAAATATCTGTTTGAAGCAATTTCAATTCCAGTATATCCATTACCGTATTCGATAAAATTCATATATCCCTCAAGAATATCATTTTTTGTATATTTCTTTTCAAACTGCATAGCTCTAAAAATTTCTCTAATTTTTCTATCAATTTCTTGATCATTATCACCAGTTAAATTTTTAATAAGCTGTTGAGTTATCGTAGAACCACCTTGTCGTCCTTCATATAAAGGTAAAAATATATTCAAAAAAGAAGAAAA
>CAZSZG010000028.1:0-3737 GCA_964610805.1 uncultured Oscillospiraceae bacterium | reverse complement strand
TCCTTAAACTCAAGAACCCAAACTGTAAGTGCAGTACAACAAATCGTTAAGGTTATAACACCAATCATAAAAATGGACAGAATGGTGCTAAGAGTAACCGACAAAGCTTTTTTTACGATACTAAATTTAGTTTTTTTCTTTCTACGCTTGCCATTAGGACTAGGTCTATTGGTTTTCGTAGCACTTGGATTTTGTCGTGCAGGAGCAGAGGCAGGACGACGGCTAGGAGTACTTGCCTTAGGGCGTGGAGTACTGCCAGTTGTTGACGTGCGTCTTCCAGTGCTTGAAGAAACAGTTGGCTTTTTAGGTGCAGATGAAGATACAGGTCTTTTCTTTTTTGGTGTGCTAGATGAAGAAGACCTCGACTTTACTGAACTTGCAGATTTATTCGGGGAAGCAGTACGTCTTACTGCACCCTGTTTACTTGTAGGCTTAGTTGTTCTTTTATTTGAGTTTTTATTTATTTCAGACATAATCATATATTTTCCATCAAATTATACGATGAAAAATACTCCTTTCTTTATAGAATGCGAAATATGACTAGAAACATACTAATTTATTATAACATATTATTTACAAAATGTTAAGCATAAAAAAATAAGAAATAAAAAAATTGTGTTGATTGTATAAACTAAGTAAATATTGGAAAAGATATTTATATGAAATATCTAAAAGAAAAAGTGGTGATTAGATGTCGAAATCAAATATGTTTTATATGTGTCTTGCTGCTTTAACACTTTCTGGAGTAATTGCTATAACTTCACTGGCATATGACGCAAAGGGAGAAAACGCCAACGCAGAGGTAGCAGTAACTGAAACTACTGAAACATTAGATGAATCTATCGGCTATATCCTAAAGGAATATGAGGGAAAGCTTGCAATATTTAGAGAAAACAGCATTAAACCTTATAAAAAGTTAGATGTAGACACATCTACGCTTACAGATTATGATAAAGAGCTGATAAAGCAGGGGATAGTGGTTAAAACTGAAATAGAACTTAATGCATTATTGGAGGATTACACTTCCTAGTTCAATTACATCAAATTGATTTACTAGCAAGAATAAGGGGATACTTTGTATTAAGTATCCCCTTATTAATTTGTTTTAAATACATTTAGTCAGCAAAATATTTTACGCCTGATTCAAAGATATATTGATTTTTTTGCCCATCAACGTTTTTGCAAATATTATCACCAATACGCTCACTATGTCCCATTTTACCTAAAACTCGTCCATCAGGAGAAGTGATACCCTCGATAGCAGCAAAGGATGTATTAGGATTATAGCGAATATTAAGAGTAGGCTCACCATTCAAATCAACATATTGAGTGGCAATTTGCCCATTCTTAGCAAGTTTATCAATCAATTCTGATGAAGCAACAAAACGTCCCTCACCATGTGAAATAGCGATAGAATGAATATCATCAACCTCACAATTAGCAAGCCAAGGAGATTTATTAGAAGCAATTCTTGTGTTAACCATCATTGACTGATGACGTGCAATTTTATTAAATGTAAGAGTAGGAGAATTATCAGCCATATCAACAATTTCACCATAAGGCACAAGACCAAGCTTGATTAATGCCTGAAAACCGTTACAAATTCCGAGCATAAGTCCATCTCTATTATTTAGCAATTCATGAACTGCATCTTTAATTTTAGGATTACGGAAGAATGCAGTTATAAACTTACCACTTCCGTCAGGTTCATCACCACCACTGAAACCACCAGGAAGCATGATAATCTGTGAGTTTTTGATAATGCCCTCAATTTTGTTTACAGAATCCTCAATATCAGATGCAGAGAGATTTTTTATAACGACAACCTCAGGTATAGCACCAGCCTTTTCAAAAGCTCTAGCAGTATCGTATTCACAGTTTGTTCCAGGAAAAACAGGAATAAGCACACGAGGTTTAGCAACTTTTATTTTTGGTGAGATAAAGGATTTATTCACAAAGCTATACTTTTCTATTTTTTCATCTTTAGTTTTAATATTAGATGGGAAAATAGGCTCTAGCTTTTCCTCCCAAGCTTGTTGAAGTTCATTAAGTGAAACAGTATATTTTTTTGTATTAATTACATAATCGGACATAGTTGTACCAAGTAAGCAATCGTCTTTTTCAGCCTTGTTACTTAACTCAACTATAAATGAGCCATAGCATGGGTTGAATAGAGTTTTTTCTGATAAATCAGCAGTAAACTGGAATCCAAGCTTATTACCGAAACACATTTTAGTGATACCCTCAGCAACTCCACCGAATGAAACAGACCAAACAGCCGTTGCCTTACCCTGTTCAATTAGCTGTTCAACTCTATCGAAACAGCTTTTTATACTTGTGAAGTCAGGTAAATCATTTTCAGTATATTTAGGTGTAATAAGAATTACATCATTGCCTGCATTCTTGAATTCAGGTGATACAACCTTGTTAGCAGACGCAGTAGAAACAGCGAATGAAACCAATGTAGGAGGAACGTCAATATCTTCAAATGTACCCGACATAGAATCCTTACCACCGATTGAGCCACAACCCATTTCAAGCTGTGCCTGAAAAGCACCTAATAGAGCAGAGAAAGGCTTGCCCCAACGAGTAGGATTATTTTGAGTTCTTTCAAAATATTCTTGGAAAGTCAACCAGCATTTCTTATATGAGCCACCAACAGCAACAACCTTAGCAATTGACTCTACAACAGCAAGCATAGCACCATGATAAGGACTTTTATCGCTTAGATAAGGATTATAACCCCAACCCATAACTGAACAAGTATTTGTATTGCCTTTTAGAACAGGGATTTTAGCAACCATAGCCTGTGTAGGAGTCAGCTGATTAACGCCCCCGAAAGGCATAAGAACAGTACCAGCACCAATTGTTGAGTCAAAGCGTTCTACAAGCCCCTTTTGTGAGCAGATATTTAGATTAGAAGCCATAGACTTCCAGCCTTCAGCAGTGTCCTCAAAGCTTGATAAATCAGCAGTAGCAGGTTCAGTTACTTCAATATCAGTATATTTAACAGCACCATTTGAGTTTAGGAATTCTCTTGAAAGGTCAACAATGGTGTTGCCATTCCATTCCATTTTCAAACGTGGCTCTTCTGTTACAACAGCAACAAGAGTAGCCTCAAGGTTTTCCTTTTTCGCCTCAGCCATAAACTTGTCTACATCTTCTTTTGCGATAACAACAGCCATACGCTCCTGTGATTCACTGATAGCAATTTCAGTTCCATCAAGACCATCATACTTTTTTGGAACAGCGTCAAGGTTGATAATAAGACCATCTGTTAATTCTCCGATAGCAACGGAAACACCACCTGCACCGAAGTCATTACAGCGTTTAATCATTTTTGTTACATTAGGATTTCTGAAAAGCCTTTGTAATTTTCTTTCTTCAGGAGGATTACCCTTTTGAACCTCAGCACCACATTCTTCTAGGGATTCAAGAGTGTGTGATTTAGATGAACCAGTAGCACCACCACAGCCATCACGCCCTGTTTTACCACCAAGAAGAATAACAACATCATTAGGCAAAGGAGTTTCACGTCTTATATTTTGAGCTGGAGCAGCACCTACAACAGCACCAATTTCAAGTCTTTTTGCAACATAACCAGAATGATAAATTTCAGTAACATGACCTGTTGCAAGTCCGATTTGGTTACCATATGAGCTATAACCATTAGCAGCACCAACACAGATTTTTCTTTGTGGAAGTTTACCTTTAATAGTATCCTCAACAGGAACAAG
>CAZSZG010000027.1:19088-20614 GCA_964610805.1 uncultured Oscillospiraceae bacterium | reverse complement strand
ACATTATGATATAATAGCAATGTCACTTTAATTAGTGTGGATTGAAATTTATTTTATATCATTGTTAATTGTAAGCAACACCCATCTTTTTATTAGGATGGGTGTTGCTTTTTTAACCAAAAACAGCTATACCCATTTGAATATTCAATTCAATTCCAGTATCTTTATTATATTTACTCATATCTCTTAAAACAGGGGTTTCTGCTGTAATAAAATCAAGCTCATTTGAATTAGCTAGGGATTCATATTCATGTCGATAAAGGTTAATTGTATAACCTTGCAAGGAGCGAAGAATACCGCCAATATGTTCAGCATGACGTAAACTTTCGACTAATTCTTCAGCGTTCTTATCATACTTAACAATAATTGGATAAGTATTATCTTCAATAAGCTTAAAATCTTTAGCAACCGTTGCAAAATCGAAATTTAGCTGTGCATCAGGATTTCGGGACTTCATAGACATACCTTCTTCAAGGCTTTTAACAATCCCTTTTATATCAAGTCCATTTTCACTTTCAAAAAAATATAGCTTTTCAAAATAATCTTTAATTGCTTGTGGTGATGTTATGTCCTCATGAAAATTACTGATTATATCGGTTACTTCAATTGGACGTTTAAAAGCACTAGGTTGATTATTAACAAATTCTTCTTCAGGCTTGAATATATGTACCTCACCAACGGTTGAATTACCATTTTCATCTTTAAGTTTGCCCTCACGATTACAACGCCCTGCTGATTGCACAATTGAATCAAGACCAGCATTAGCTCGATAAACTATTGGAAAGTCCACATCAACACCTGCCTCAATTAATCTTGTTGATATAACCTTACAAGGTTCGCCAGCCTTTAACAGCTCCTTAATCTTTGCAACTATTTCTTTTCTATGTGCTGGACACATTAATGTAGATAAGTGAAATATATTTTCCCCATTTAAAATAGAAAAAAGCTTTAGTGCGTGTTTTCGTGTATTTACTATAACAAGTGCTTGATTTAAACCATTAATTTCATTTGCCAAATCTGGGGATTCAATAACTCCACGTTGCACAATTTTTGTACGATTAAATATCTGATAAAGCTTATCTGTTTCTTCACAAATTTCTGTGAGTTTAATTTCTTTTGGAAACATCTCTGTTATTGCAGGCTGAGTAGCAGTACATAAAACAGCTGTGCATTTATAATTATGAACAAGTTCTGATATTGCCCTAATACAAGGGGTTAGAAAATCAGTTGGTAGCATTTGTGCTTCATCAAAAATAATTATACTATTAGCGATATTATGTAACTTTCTGCACCTAGATGACTTATTAGCAAACAATGATTCAAAAAACTGAACATTAGTAGTTACAATTATGGGCATATTCCAATTTTCAGACGATAGCTTTTTAACATCATTATAATTATCTTCACTATTATTAAAATCATAATTAGAATGATGCTCAAGAACTAGATTACTTCCAAAAACATTGGAAAATTCTTTTGCATTCTGTTCAATGATACTAGTATAAGGAATTACATATATAATTCTT
>CAZSZG010000027.1:0-18988 GCA_964610805.1 uncultured Oscillospiraceae bacterium | reverse complement strand
TTTTTCATAAAGTTTTCAGTATCAAGAAAATCTGCATCAACCAAACAAGAATATAACATTCTAATAAAGAAAGAATATGAAAATCCAGCCTTATTAAGAGGTTTTATTTTTGGTTGACTTGTAATTTTCAGCTCTTGTGAAATTTCTTTTTTATATGATTCATATTCATCAACTCTATATTCAGATGCTAATCTTGAATACAGAGTACCCTCACCACCCACGTCAAACTTAGAACCAACATTTTGCAACCCACTATGATGCCCAGCAGTACAGTATGCTAGAAGTTTTCCAAATGGAGCACTTTTATAAATCTCCTTTGCACCTGCTGTTGAGTGGTCACATTTCTTTCCACCTCTTATTCTCCTTTGAAAAGCATCTGAATACTTACCTAAATCGTGAATTAACCCACATAAATAGCCATATTCCTCATTATCAAATTCCTTTGCAAATGCTGATGAAAATTCTGCTGTTTGAGTTAAATGTTCAATAAGAAGCTGTTCTGCTTCATCCTCCTCACGCTTATGAGCTAAATAATTCATTTTAAACCTACTTTCTAAAATATTATAATTATACAGTTAGACAAAAGACACTTAAATAATAAGAATAAAACCCTTTCAACAATTTGTAACAAATCTTATTCCACAAAATACAATAAACTTAGTGATATTATACCATAATTGTTTTTAATATTCAAGTCTAATTTTAACTAATTAGCAAGATTAATATAATATTTATATTCAATTGTAAAATGCTTCAGGGAATTATCAACAAAATATTGCAGCGTGAGGTAAAGTGTGGTATAATAATTAAAAATATGTATCCTCGTTATAATATTAGTTAGAAGTTTTAAAATAATTTTGAAGGTGGTGGTTAAGATTCCTTTTGCAATGATTGGTATAATATGGGTTATATCTCCTGCATTTTTGATACCGTTGTTTTTTATTTATCTAAATAAATATAATAAGGAAAGTAAAAAGAATCACGACTTAAACAAACAGATTGAATCGTTATTGAATCCAAATAGTTCTGCAAATCCATATGATTCTGGTGTGTCACAGGGCTTTAACAATCCACAAGCACCACATTATCAACAGACTCAAACAGGGTGCCCACAACAGACTCAATCGCAACACCCTCCGCAGACTCAAACAGGATACCCACAGCAACAACAGGAGGCAAGCCCACAACAGGCGTTCAATAACACTGGAGAACAACCACAGATTGTCAATGGATACAGCGAAAAATCTCCAGTAATGCCAATGAACAATGGTCAACAATTCCTTTACCCAAAGTATAATGATGAGCAAAAGGTTGAAAGAAAATCAAATAAAATAAGTTCAATAAATGTAATTTTAATTGTAGGAGTTATTTTCATTATTTTGTCAGGAGTTATATTTTCAACAACCACATGGCAGATAATGCCCGACTTCTTTAAAACAATTATTATATTCTCAGTGACTACATTGTTCTTTTGTATATCAGTATTTACCGAAAAAAAGTTAAAGCTTGAAAGAACAAGTACGGCATTTTATTTTTTGGGCAGTATATTTTTACCCATATGTATGATTATGATTGGCTTTTTCAAGCTTTTTGGCAATTGGTTTACGCTTAGTGGCGATGGAAAGTTTCTTCTGTTTTTTATTTCCAGCGTTTTATTAGGCATTGCAAGTTTTATTGGAACGAAAAAATACAGCTCAAAACTGTTTGCGTTTACGTTTTATTCTTGCATAACTTTATCTATTATTTTCTTGCTAAAAAGTCTGTATTTGAGCGATAATATATTTGCCCTATGTTTAGCAATAGTTTCAGCAGTGATTATATTTGTTGTTTCATTTATCACAACTAAAGAAGCTGAAAAACAGGGAATTTTATTATCAAATATTAATAAATTTGTGGGATTTAACACTATTGTGTTAGGCTCTATTTCTGTATTCGTTTCAGGGAGCACATATATTTCGGCAATTTCAATGTTTATTTTTGCGTTTGCTTTTCTTAGCAAGTTTTTCAATTCGGAAAAGCAAAATTCTGGCTCTGGTGCGTTCTTATTTATAAGCTTAATAGGAATTGGCTTGTATAAGCTGATTATTCCTGAAGATACTTCGGATATAATGATACTTCTGACAGCGACGGCAATCACTTCAGCTATTGTAGGAATGATGTTGAAAAATGAAAAGGTCAATAAACTACTGCGTATTTTTTCTGTAATTGCAGTAGCGATTGGCTATATATTTATAGGAATGCCACTTTCAGTATTAACTAACTGGACAGGAACAACGCTCATAACTGGAACAATCATGCTTGCGAATTTAACATTCTTATCTATTAAGTATAAAGACAAAAAGGTTTTTTCAATACAGCCATTTTTTCTAATTTTGCTAGTTCAAGGGTTTATCACATATTTAAATGTAACAACTTTTTGGACTTGTATATTAGTATCAGCATTTTCACTTTTGGCATTTATCGTGTATAAAAAAGTCAAATTACTAAGGACATACTTTTCAGATATTTTGTTTGCGTTCACACCTTTTGTTTGTATGTTTGTAACTTTCTTTTCAGTAGGGAATTCACCAACAAATCATTTAAAACTCTCTAATATCCTTGAAAATTACGGCTTTTATATGGTTATTTGCTCTGTGATATTTACATTAATAGTCAGCTTAATTATTTTTGAAAAGGATAAAACTAGAGATGTCTTAGTTAAGCTTTTTGAAGTAGTTTTACCTTTCTCAATTTCAACAATAGTTTTTTCAATTTATTCAATGGTTGAAAAAAATGAACAGATGTTTTTCTTCATATACTTTGCAATAATAATTTTGGCTACAATACTTTCAATTATTTATGAAAAGAGAAAAGAGATTGCAAAGAGATTTACTGTATGCCTTGAAATTTACAGCTATATCTTAATCTCAATATCGTTTTTCATAGCAACCAACAATTTCAGTACTGACTATGTTTTCCCGTATTTCTGGGCAACAGCATTATTTCTGGGGATTAAGGCATATGTTTCGCATAAAAGTGAAAAAGTTCATAGCAGAAACGCTTTTTTCTATACTTCCTCAGTTTTCGCTCTTATCGCATTAGTTGTTAGCACAGCAAATATAACTAGCAAACAATCATTATATATTTTAGTCCCAACAATATTTACACTGTTTGTGACTGGTCTTTACGTATTATATAAGAAAACTTCTAATAAAGAAATGCTTCTATCACCACAGTTTGAAAACTTTTTTGCAATTGCAACAGCCATAGAATCAGTAGCATTAATAGTTGCGTTGAATCTAGAAAACCTACACATTATTTACTTTTTAACTTGCTTAATATCCATTGTTGTTTCATATTATATGTTCTTGAGTAAAAGAAACAATATTTTTGCATTTATACCCACTCTTATGATTTATCCTTTTATCAATGTTGCTTTTAATCAGCTATCAACGGATGCAACAACAGATATGACTATTTTATCAGTTATAATGTTTGCATTAATAGCCTTTTCAGCAAGAATAATTCATAAAAAAGTTATAACGATAAACAAAGGGGAAGAAGTAATAATTGACTGGTTAACAATACTGAACATACTTGTGATTTTTAACATTCAGTCTGTAAAGTACTCAACGTTTATCAATATTATTATCATGTCCATTTATTTATTACTGTTTTTAAATCGGTTTAATAAAAACACAGCTAACCCCTATATTTTAACAGCATCGTGTTTGTTTGCTGTATTTGCTTTTTGGGCTCAACCATTTTTTGAGGATGCAGATATTATAATGGCTGAAATAAATTCAATTCCTGTTATACTCTTTTGTATTGCTTTTTCATTCATATGGAAAGGCAAGAGAAAATCTATTGAAACTGACTGCTTTTTCATCTTAGCGATTAATATAACTGTTCTTTTATTAAATGCAATGCTGAACAAAATGCTTATAAACGCACTTATATTAGCAGGTGCTATGTTAGTAATGCTTATAATTTCTTATATGAAAAAACGGAAAAAGTGGTTTATACTTTCAATTGCTGTTCTTGTATTTTTAACAATTTATCTATCACGAAGATTTTGGGTAAGCCTTGAATGGTGGATTTATCTTCTTATTACAGGAACAATTCTCATAGCTATTGCTTCAATAAATGAAGTGCAAAAACAAAAGGGGAGTTCATTTAAAACAAAAGTATCACGTCTTATGAGCGATTGGGAATGGTGATGTAATTATTTAATTTGTAAAAATGAAAAGAAGAAATGTGTTTTTCAATCGTTTTCTAGTATTCTATGAAATTTAAGATTTACTTAAAAACAGGATTTTGCATGCATGCAAAATCCTGTTTTTTAATGGGCTAAACCTAATTAATAAAAGTTAAATTATTGCTTTGATAAATAGTTCTGAAAGAATGATTCTGTGTTCTGTGGCTTGCCAAATAAATAGCCTTGAATAAAATCCAAATTCATAGGGGATACAATATCCATTTCTTCAACCCGTTCAATTCCCTCAAGGCAAACCTTTATACCTACATCATGACAAAGCTCAACAATAAATTTTATAAAAGTTTTATCAAAAGAGCTATTCATTATATTTTTAACAAAAGCTTTATCTATTTTAACAATATCAGCTGGTACTTCCTTTAATATTTCCAGTGATGAATATCCTGTTCCGAAGTCATCCATTGCTATATTCATTCCTAAGTTTCTTATTGAGGCAAATGTAGATTTTAACAATTCCTTATCAGAAACAAACCTACTTTCAGTAAGCTCAATTATAATATTAGAGAAATTGATGTTTTCCTCTTCGATAACGGATTTTATAAAATCAACAAAAGTATTATCTAAAAGTTGAATATAAGAAACATTCACACTCATTTTAAAATCAGTAGAATATTTCGTCCACTCACTACAGCTTTTTACAGCTTGTGTGAACACCCAGTTACCCACAGGAATTATAAGATTAGACTTCTCAAGAAGTGGTATAAACTCATACGGAGATATAACTCCATATTTATCACATTTCCATCTAAGCAATGCTTCTGCACCTTTTAACAGTTTGCTATCAGCAAAGACTTGTGGTTGGCAGTGAACCTCAAAGTTATGGAAATTATTATCAACACTTTCATGCAAAAACTCTAACAATTCCAACTCTCTTGTTTTATTTTCCGAAATAGTGGACTCATAAAAAGTCAGTCTGTTTTTACCGTTAGATTTAGTATGATCCAATGCCTTATGTGCTTTTTTTAATATAGTTTGATAATCTTCAGGAATATCAGGATTATATATATAACATCCAGCAGAGAGAGGGGAGTGGTACTTTCTGCCTTTGTATTCATGTTGAGTTGCAAAATGTTTTTTTAAGCTATAATAAAGTTGTTTAATCTGTTCATTATCCATACTTTTAGTTATAATACCAAATTCATCGCTATCAAGTCGATAAACTTCCATTTCAGATGGCAATACATTTTGTAGATATTGTCCCGTTATTCTCAACACGCTATCGCCAAACTCTCTATCATATAGATAATTAATATTTTTAAAATTATCTATATTAATTACAATAATAGAAAATCTTTCCTTTTTGTGTAGAAAATAATTTATTTGTTTTTCAAACTCGAATTTATTAAGCAGTCCTGTTGTGTTATCAACCTTGTTTTTCTTGCCAATATTAGTGATTATTCCAGCAAACAACTCAGCCTTATTTTTATCATCCCTTACTATATGCCCTCTGCATCTAATCCAAAGCCAATCATTATTACGATTCAAAACCCTATAATCAACATTATGGTCGTCTGTAACTCCCACCATTACATCTTCAAGAGATTTAAGGTACATTGCACGATCGTCGGGATGAATTTTTTCTAACCAAACATTAGAAAAGTCATACTCATAAGTCCTTGATAAATTGAAATCATAGACAAGATTATCAGGCAATCTAGTTATATTTGTTTTCAAATCGCAAACGTAAATATAATCCTCAGCACTTAAAATCAACGCTTCATAAAACTTATTCTTATCATACTCAAATTGCATCTCCACACCCTCACCACCAATAATTATAAATTTATAACTTATAATTATTATATCATACCCATTTTGTTAATACAAATATATCTTATAAAGTTCATAATTTTTATGAAATTCTGCCAATATAACCTTGCTATTGTATTTTATATTGCATATTACTTTTGAATAATATATGAATTTTCTTAGATTTAATAAATAACATGATTTTGTATAACGTATTTAATGATTTACATAAGTTGTAAAATCACTATAATTAATTTATTTTATACAAATTAAGTAATAAATTGCTTATGAAAATGTAGTAACTGTTTTTGAATGATAAACAAGTTGATAAAATTATGAAAATATGTTATTATAAAGTGACAAATAAAATAAACCATTATGAATTGAGGGGTATTATGAAAATAACATTAATAAATGGAACTCTTCGCAAATCTACAACTTATCAAATAGCAAAACAGTTTGTTGATAGCTTATCATCTGGTGATAATGTTGATGAATTTTTCATGCCTAAGGATTGCCCTAATTTTTGTAGAAGTTGTTGTCAATGCTTTAAAGATAACACAAAATGTCCTGATTATAATTATGTAAAACCTATACTTGATTCAATGCTTAGTGCAGATTTAATTATAATTACATCACCTGTTTTTGTATTTCATGCTACTGGACAGCTCAAGGCTTTTCTTGACCATTTAGCATTTAGTTGGATGGCACATAGACCTAACAAAGCAATGTTTAATAAGCAGGCACTTATTATAGCAACAGCGGCGGGGGCAGGAACTAAATCAACTATTAAGGATATAAATGATAGCACTGACTATTGGGGAATAGCTAGAACTTATAAGCTTGGACAGAATGTCGCAGCTGCTGATTGGAATGGCGTAAGTGATGAGAATAAAGCTAAAATCTCCTCAAAAGTGAATAAACTTAGTAAAAAAATTTTAAAGCAAAGCCATAATGTAAAACCATGCATAAAGGTTAAAGGGATATTTTACTTAATGCGATTTGTACACAAGAAATTTGGAATTAATCCACCAGATGTTGAGTATTGGAAAGCTAATGGTTGGCTTGATAAGGAAAGACCTTGGAAACAATAGCTTTGCCATTTTATAAATTTAAAGATTTTACATATAATAAAAGCGACTAAGATTTTCCTTAGTCGCTTTAATATAATTTATGCTAAAATATCCTCAATTTTTCGTATCTCATCTTCAGTAAAGCTACTCCCCAAAATTGCCTTTGTATTATCAATAATCTGTTGTGGCCTGCTTGCACCTATCAAAACGGAAGTAACCTTTCCATCACGCAAAATCCACGATAATGCCATCTGTGCAAGTTTTTGTCCTCTGTTTTGAGCAATTTCATTCAACTTATTAAGCTTTGTTACCATTTCAGCAGTTAAAGACTCTCCAATCCAAGTATTTCCTTTACCAATTCTTGAATCGCTAGGCACATTGCTTAAATATTTATCAGTCAAAAGCCCCTGTTTAAGTGGGCAGAAAGCTATTAAGCCTAGTCCATTTTCAGATGCAGTATCCTTTAACCCGTCATTTTCAATCCACCTATTAAGCATTGAATATTCAATTTGATTTATAATGAATGGAGTTTTTAGCTCCTTAAAAATTTTCGATATTTCCCTTGTTTGCTCTGAATTATAATTAGATATTCCCACATATAGTGCCTTGCCTTGTCGTACAGCATTATCAAGGGCAAGTGCTGTTTCCTCAAGAGGTGTATTTGGATCAAAAACATGATGATAAAAAATATCAACATAATCAAGTCCCATACGTTTCAGACTTTGGTCAAGGCTTGCAGTTAAATATTTCCTTGAGCCGTTTTTATCGCCATAAGGTCCAGCCCACATATCATATCCAGCCTTTGTGGAAATGCAAAGCTCGTCCCTGTAAATACGCATACCATTATCAAGTATCTTTCCGAAGTTCTCCTCAGCAGCACCAGCAGTAGGGCCATAATTGTTTGCCAAATCAAAATGTGTTATACCTAAATTGAAAGCAGTATGTGCCATTTCTTCCATGTTTGAATAGACATCATTTACTCCAAAATTATGCCACATACCAAGCGAAATTGCAGGTAGCTTTAACCCTGATTTCCCACAGTAATTATAAATCATTTTGTCATATCTTTGATCATCGGCACAGTACATATTTATTCCTCCATTTCAATTCCAATAATATACTATATAAATACACAATAATTATATGTCATATAATATTTTCTGTCAAGTATTATAAGCACAATAATCAATGATATTACCTGTTATTATCGCTGTAATTTGAACATTACTTAAGAAAAATATATATTTTTAAAATATCGTTGCATTTTAATAACTAATATGATAAAATGAATAATCATGTGGTAATTTACTAAAGTAAAAATTGTGAAAGGTTGTGATGTTAGGATTGGAGAAAAAAATGACCTTGTATGGCTTTAATAATCTAACTAAGACTCTTAGTTTTAACATATACGATGTATGCTATGCAAAAACTGAAAGGGAGCAAAGAAATTATATTGACTATATTGATGAGCAGTATAATTCCGAAAGACTTACAAAAATTTTATGTGATGTAACGCGAATAATTGGAGCTACTGTTCTAAATATTTCAAAACAGGATTATGAACCTCAGGGTGCTTCAGTAAATATCTTAATCGCTGAAGGAAAAGTATCACCTGAAAATATAGATGAATCCTGCAATCAAGGTAAGTCATTTCTACCTGTACATGATACTATCCATGCACATTTAGATAAAAGCCATGTTACTGTCCATACCTTTCCCGAATCACATCCAGACAACGCAATATCTACATTTCGTGTGGATATTGATGTTTCAACTTGTGGAGAAATTTCTCCACTGAATGCTTTAGATTATCTTATTGAAAGCTTTGATTCGGATATTATCACAATTGACTACCGTGTTCGTGGTTTCACTCGTGATGTTCGGGGGAAGAAATATTATATAGACCACGATATTACTTCGATTCAAGATTATATTAAAGATGAAACATTAAGTAAATATGATGCCATTGATGTTAATGTATATCAGTCAAATATATTTCATGCAAAAATGCTTATTAAGGAAATTAAGCTTCAAAACTATTTGTTTAATACAGATGTCTATGAGCTACCACCAAAGGAAAGATTGGATATAACCAATAGTCTTCGACGTGAAATGATTGAAATTTTTAGTGGTACAAATGTCTATTGATGGAGGTGCTTTTCGATGGAATTATCTCAAAGTAATGCTCCTATTATGGAAGCGATGAAAAATCATCTATTAAATAGGGTTGTTCACTTTGATGTTCCTGGACATAAGGGTGGGCGTGGAAATCAGGAACTGACAAATTTTCTTGGTGTGCAATGCCTTAAAACCGACGTAAACTCTATGAAACCGTTGGATAATCTTTGCCATCCAGTTTCAGTTATAAAAGATGCTGAAACACTTGCAGCTGAGGCTTTTGGTGCAAAGCACGCTTTTTTTATTGTGAATGGGACAACGGGTTCTGTTCAAGCAATGATTATGTCTGTTTGTAAGTCGGGCGATAAAATTATAATGCCACGAAATGTGCATAGGAGTGCTATTAATGCTTTGGTTGTCTGTGGCTCTATACCTGTTTATGTAAATCCTGGCGTGAATAAAGAGTTGGGGATACCTCTTGGAATGTCCGTAAGTGATATTAAAGATGCAATTAAGAAAAATCCTGATGCAAAAGCAATACTTGTCAATAATCCTACTTATTATGGAATTTGCTCTGATTTAAAGGCTATTGTTGAGTTAGCACACAATAATAATATGCTTGTGCTTGTTGATGAGGCACATGGAACTCATTTTTATTTTTCAGATGATGCTCCCGTTTCTGCTATGTCTGCTGGTGCTGATATGGCAGCTGTAAGTATGCATAAAACTGGTGGCTCACTTACTCAAAGCTCACTGTTGCTATGTGGAGAGGGCATTAACTTTGATTATGTTAGACAGGTTATAAATCTTACACAAACAACGAGTGGTTCATACTTGCTAATGTCGTCACTGGATATTGCCCGAAAAAATCTTGCATTGCATGGCAGAGAGTTATTTGCGAAAACTGTTGAGTTTGCTGAATATGCAAGGAATGAAATCAATAAGATCGGTTGCTATTATGCTTTTGGTGAGGAATTGGTTGATAAAGATGAGTTTTACGCATTTGATAAAACTAAGCTATCTATTCATACAAGAAACATAGGTCTTGCTGGAATTGAGGTGTATGATATTCTTCGTGATGAATATGGTATACAAATAGAATTTGGTGATATTGGAAATATTCTTGCTATTATTTCAGCTGGTGATAGGGCATTGGAAATTGAGCGACTTATATCCTCACTTTCAGAGATAAAGCGTTTGTATTGCAAGGATAAATCTGGTATGTTTGACCACGAATACATTAATCCAAATGTAGCAATGCCACCACAAACTGCTTTTTATAGTAATAATAAATCCGTTCCAATTGAGGAAAGCGAGGGTAAAATTTGCGGTGAGTTCGTTATGTGTTATCCACCAGGAATTCCAATTCTTGCTCCTGGAGAAATGATTACCAATGATATTATTAATTATATTTCCTATGCTAAAGAAAAGGGCTGTTTCCTTACTGGAACACAGGATATGCAGGTTAATAATATTAATATAGTTATATAATGGTTATGAAGAAAGGGTGAGTGTTGATGGATTTATGGTATACCGAAAACCATACTGATGACGTAAAATTGTCGCTTAGAGTAGAAAAACAGCTTGCAAGCGTGCAGAGTGAATTTCAGCGAATTGACGTGTTTCAATCCGTTGAGTTTGGCAGGATATTAACACTTGACGGCTACCTGATGGTAACTGAAAAAGATGAATATATATATCATGAGATGATTATTCATGTCCCTATGGCAACCAATCCTAATATAAAAAAAGTGCTTGTTGTCGGTGCTGGTGATGGTGGTGCAGTTCGAGAATTAGCACGATATAAAACGGTTGAAAAGATTGATATGGTTGAAATCGACAAGGCTGTTGTTGATGTTTGTAAGGAGTATTTGCCACAAACAGCTTGTAGTCTTGATGATGAGCGAGTAACAATTTATTATGAGGACGGCTTGCGTTTTGTTAGAAATAAGGTTGATGAGTATGACTTGATTATTGTGGATTCAACTGACCCATTTGGCGTTGGAGAGGGCTTGTTTACTAAGGAGTTTTATGGCAATTGCTATAAGGCTTTGTCGGAAGATGGTATTCTTGTTAATCAAAATGAAAGCACTTTTTATACTTCGTATTCAAACTCAATGAAAAGAGCACATAGCAGAATTAAGGCTTTCTTTCCGACTGCATTAGTTTATCAGGCACATATTCCAACATATCCATCTGGGCATTGGCTTTTTGGTTTCGCATCAAAAAAATATGACCCAAGAACTGATTTGCATGATGAGTGGTGGAATAGTTTGGGGATAAAAACTAAATACTATAATACGGTACTTCATAAGGGATGCTTTGCTATACCCAATAATGTCAGAGATGAGTTGAGGGAAAATGGATAAAAATACACACACATTTATTGGCTGTGACAGCGATTATGACGAAAGTAAAATTGTTATCTTTGGTGCTCCATTCGATAGCACAACATCTTATAGACCTGGAACAAGGTTTGCAAGCTCTGCTATAAGAAATGAGAGTTTTGGGATTGAAACATATAGCCCATATTTCGATAGAGATTTGCTTGATACAAAGATTTTCGATTCGGGGGATTTAGAGCTTTGTTTTGGCAATACGCAAACGGCTTTAGATGCGATTGAAAGCCATACATCTCAAATTTTAGAAGATGGAAAATTGCCTTTTATGGTCGGTGGAGAGCATCTTGTTACACTTGGTGCAGTTAGGGCTGTTTATAAAAAGTATCCCGATTTGCATATTATACATTTTGATGCCCATGCAGATTTGCGTCATGATTATCTCGGTGAAAAGTTTTCTCATGCATGTGTAATAAGACGTTGCCATGAATTAGTTGGGGATAATAAAATATTCCAATTCGGTATAAGAAGTGGCGACCGTGAGGAATTTTCTTGGGGTAAAAACCATGTCCACACAAGTATGTTTAACTTCAATGGATTATCTGACATTATACAAAAGCTTGGCGATATTCCGATATATTTTACTCTTGATTTGGACGTGCTTGACCCATCTATTTTTTGTGGTACAGGTACACCTGAGGCTGATGGAGTATCATTTAGGGAATTGCTTATGGCAATAAAGGAAGTATCAAAGCTTAATATCGTAGGAATTGACATGAACGAATTATCGCCTATTTACGACCAAAGTGGTGCATCTACGGCTTTGGCTTGTAAGCTTATGCGTGAAATTTTACTATTAATTTATAAATAACTTAGGAGGTTTAAAATGGGTAAAGCTTTAATTATTGGTGCAGGTGGCGTTTCAAGTGTTGTTGTACACAAATGCTGTCAGAACAGTGATATTTTCGAGGAGATTTGTATTGCAAGTAGAACTAAATCTAAATGTGATGCTTTAAAAGAAAAGCTTGACGGAGGAAAAACCAAAATTTCTACTGCTCAGGTTGATGCAGATAATGTTGCTGAACTTGTTGCATTGATTAACGATTTTAAGCCAGATATCGTGATAAATGTTGCACTTCCATATCAGGATTTAACTATAATGGATGCTTGCCTTGAAACTAAAACTGACTATCTTGATACTGCGAATTATGAGCCGATTGATAATGCTAAGTTTGAGTATAAATGGCAGTGGGATTACAGAGAAAGGTTCGAGAAAGCTGGTATTACAGCTATTTTAGGTTGTGGATTTGATCCAGGTGTTACTGGAGTTTTCTCAGCGTATGCACAAAAGCATTATTTTGATGAGATTAATTATATTGATATTCTTGACGCAAATGCTGGCGATCATGGTTATCCATTTGCTACAAACTTTAATCCTGAAATTAATATTCGTGAGGTTTCTGCTAAGGGTAGCTATATTGAAAATGGCGAATGGATTGAAACTGAACCAATGGAAATCAAGCGTGTTTATGACTTCCCACAGATTGGTGAAAAGGATATGTATTTGCTACATCATGAGGAACTTGAATCACTTGCTATTAACATAAATGGTATTAAGAGAATTCGTTTCTTTATGACTTTTTCTCAAAATTATCTTACACATTTAAAATGCCTTGAAAATGTAGGTATGACTTCAATTGAGCCTATTAACTATGAGGGCAAGCAAATAGTTCCACTACAATTTCTAAAGGCTGTGCTGCCAGACCCTGCCTCATTAGGTCCACGAACTGTTGGTAAAACTAACATTGGATGCATATTCAGAGGCTTTAAAGATGGCGAACCTAAGACCTACTATGTATACAATATTTGCGACCATCAAGAGTGCTACAAAGAGGTAGGCTCACAAGCAATTTCTTATACCACAGGTGTTCCAGCTATGATTGGTGCAATGATGGTTCTAACAGGGAAGTGGAAGAAAGCTGGAGTTTATAATGTTGAGGAATTCGACCCAGATCCATTCATGGACGCATTAAATAAATGGGGACTTCCTTGGATTGAAGATTTCAACCCTCAGCTTGTTGATTAATAAAATACTGAGGAGTCCAGAGGGGATTATCCCCTCTGGCAGGGTTTGGGGCAGAGCCCCATTATAAATCCATCGGAGATACAAATTTTTCTACACAAAAAAACCGCATATTCTGCGGTTTTTGTAATATATGGAGGAAATAAATGTTTGATATAAATATAGAAAACCTAGCGACACCATCTTATCTTGTTGATGAAAGATTACTTATTCACAATATGGAGATTATGAAATCTGTTATTGATAGAACAGGTTGCAAGATTTTGCTTGCACAAAAGGCTTTTTCGATGTTCTCAACCTACCCTTTATTAGCAAAATATCTAAGTGGAACTACTGCTAGTGGTCTGCATGAGGCAAAGCTTGGCTATGAGGAAATGGGAAAGCCATTCAACAAGGAAACACATATTTTCTCACCTGCATTTATTGAGAATGAGTTTGATGAGGTACTTGAAATATGTGACCATATCGTTTTTAATACATTTAACCAATGGAATAAATTCAAGGCAAGGGTTTCATCTTCGGGCAGAAAAATTGAATGTGGGATAAGAATAAATCCTGAATATTCAGAGATTGAAACGGATATTTACAACCCTTGCATTATCGGCTCAAGGCTTGGTACAACTATTAAAAGCTTTGATGAAAGCAGTCTTGATGGTATTAGTGGACTGCATTTTCATACAATGTGTGAGCAAAATTCAGATACTCTTGAGCGTACAATTAAGGTTGTTGATGAAAAGTTTGGTGCATATTTAAAAAACATGAAATGGATTAATTTCGGTGGTGGACACCATATTACTCGTGATGATTATGACATTGAAAAGCTGATTGATTGTATAATGCATTTCAAAAACAAATATAATCTACAAGTTTATCTTGAGCCAGGAGAGGCTGTCGGATTGAACACAGGCTATCTTGTTGCAAGTGTTCTTGATATAGTACAAAACGGAATGGATATTGCAATCCTTGATGCCTCTGCGTCTTGCCATATGCCCGATGTTATAGAAATGCCGTATCGCCCACAAATAATTAATAGTGGTATGCCGAACGAGAAAAAGCATACTTACAGGCTTGGAGGGAACACCTGCCTTGCTGGAGATATTATAGGTGACTATTCTTTTGATAAGCCACTTGAAATAGGGGATAAGCTAATTTTTTGCGATATGGCACATTATAGCATGGTGAAAAACAATACATTCAACGGCATGAAACTTCCGTCAATTGCTATTTATCGTGAAGATTCAGGCATAGAAATAATCAAGGATTTTGGCTATACAGACTTCAAGGAAAGACTATCTTAATGCAGTATAAAATTATTTTTACTAAACTCAAGTATTCCCTCATCACGCATTTTACCCAATTCGCTTGACATTGCACTCCTGTCAACGCAGAGGTAATCAGCCAATTCTTGCCTGTTAAATGGAATTGTAAAGCTATTACTTTTTGCATTTTTAGATTGAAATGAAAGATAAGTTAAAATTCTTTCTCTTGTCGTACGTTTGGAAAGGCAGTCGATTTTATGGTTTAGCATAAAATTTTTCATGGCAAGGATACCCAACATATTTTCTATAAGTCTTAAATGAAACTCACATGAGGATGAGCAAACTGTTATTATACGCCGATAATTTACGAATAATATTACTGAATCTGTTGCACAAACCACTGTTACAGGGATTTTGTCAGTCTTTGAGCAAGCGAATACTTCGCCGAAAACTTCTCCCTCACCAAGATCAGCCATTATAGTTCTGTTTCCAAAATAATCCTCCTTGATAATCTGAACCTTACCAGAAAGCACGATACCGACGTGCAAAATAGTATCGCCGTCCATGTAAATAATATCATTTTTATTATATTTTTTATCATTAGCCGAAAGACATTTCAGCATACTTCCAATATCTTCTTCAATTATTCCATCAAATAACATATTGTTTTTTAAAATAGGATAATATTTTACCATAATTTCACCTAAAGCTCTAGTAGCTTATATTCCTTTATTTTTCTATAATGAATATTTTTTCACTATGAATACTTTACCACAATGATGTTGTTTCGTCAATTAATTTTGAGATACAACTCTAATTTTTTCTTCTTTAAGCATGAAAAAACAGCCAAGTTGTAAGCTCGATTACTTTGTATAAATATATTGATAAGATAAGATTATTTATTGCTTTAGATATTTCTAAAATATTTTCTGCATCTGTTTTTACAATGATAATCTTCTATGTCTTATTTCATTTTATCATAAACCTTTAACACAAATAAATGGAATAAGGCTTGTAATTTTTTTTGCCTTATAGTATAATAGTAATATTGACTAAATGTGTTTATCATACAAAAACAGTAAGCTCATTATAGTTTGTATGAAGAAAGGGAGACATATGAATCCATCAACAATACTCAAATATGTTGTAAGAATTATAATTATATTTACAATTTTGCCTATTCATGAATATGCTCATGCATGGGCGGCTAAGAAACTTGGCGACGACACAGCCCTTTATAGTGGTAGACTTACTCTTAACCCACTTGCCCATATTGATCCTATTGGAGCAATATTACTGTTTTTCACAGGGTTTGGTTGGGCAAAGCCTGTTCCTGTTAACCCAATGCGTTTCAAGAAATCGAGAAAAGGTATGGCATTAACTGCGTTAGCTGGCCCTGCGTCTAACATTATTGTTGCATTTATAGTCTTGATAATTTATCGTTTTATTAAATATACTGATGTGTATAGGGAGGCATATATTTCAAATCTATTTAGTGGGAGTAACTCGATTTTAATTTTTGATATGTTCTCTATATTTATCTCAATTAACATTGGTTTGGCAGTCTTTAATCTGATACCTATACCTCCACTTGATGGCTCTAAAATTTTAAGTTATTTTACATCTGCTAAGGTAGATAAGTTTTTATATCAATATCAACAGTATATCCCAATTATATTTATCGCATTAATTTTTACAGGCATATTAGGAGTGCCTATAAGTTGGGCATCTAATATGATATATAAAGGAATGATTTTTTCAACAAATTGGGTTGATTTAATAATGGAGGCAGTGAATAAATAAGCTATGGATAAAATTTCATTTAAGCTAGAGGTGTTTGAAGGTCCTCTTGATTTGCTATTACACCTTATTTCTAAGCATAAATTAAATATTAATGATATTGAAATTTCAAAGCTTTTAGAGCAATATTTACTGTATATAGAAGATTTAGCAGAAAGCGACTTTGACACTGCTGGTGATTTTTTAGAGATGGCAGCAAAGTTAATATATATTAAAACAGTGTCATTATTGCCTCAACCTAATGATGCAGAGGAGATAAAAAGAGAGTTAGAAGGCTCACTTATAGAATATTCTTTATGCAAGAGGGTAGCAAAGCTGTTAGAAATGAGATTTATTGGCAATGATGTATTTGTAAGAACGCCTACTAAAATGAAAGTATCGACAACCTATGAACTAATTAATTCTAGTGATATTTTGAGAACTGCTTATAATAATCTTTCGTTACGAAGTGTTGATGAACGACCGATGCTTGAAAATAGAATCAATAGCGTAATTAGACGTAAAATGGTGTCTGTAACAACTAAAGTTGTATTTATTTTAAGGAGGCTTTATACAATAGGATTTGCACAAATGGATACTCTTTATGATGGCATTACCGACCGTTCAGAAAGAGTAGCAACATTTTTAGCTGTGTTAGAGCTTACAAAATCGGGGCGAATAAGGATTAGTGAGGATAATTCAGAGATATATTTTGTAGGAAGAAAGAAAAGATTTGCTAAAGAGTAGCTTGGAGGTATGTAATGAATTTGAATGAGAAGCTATCTATAATGGAGGCTATTTTATTTGCCTGTGGTGAACCAGTGGAGGTTAAAAAGCTTGCTGAGGTTTGTGAAACTTCAAAGGATGCAGTAATAGATTTAATGAAAATTCTTAATGATAGATATGATGCAAATAAAAGTGCGTTGCAGGTGGTTAAGCTTGGTGATTGCTATCAGCTTTGCACTAGGAAAGAATATGCTGAGTATATAAGAGCAGTGATGGAGTCAAAGCGTTCTACGCCACTTTCAAATGCGGCGTTGGAATCACTTACTATTGTGGCATATAATCAGCCTGTAACAAAAAGCTTTGTCGAGAATGTTAGGGGAGTAGACAGTTCCTCTATCATAAATTCTCTTGTAGATAAGGAGCTTTTGGAGGACGCAGGCAGGCTTGATGTTCCTGGTAAGCCTGTTGTATTTAGAACAACAAATAATTTTTTACGATGCTTTGGACTAAATTCGCTTGAGGATTTACCTCCTTTGCATGAAAACTATGAGGACAAGCCATTGTTTAAGGGAAATGATCTGCTTGCTAAGGTTAGTGAGTAGATTGACTTTGCATTGAAAGGACGAAGCTGATGGTTTTACTGGCAATACTTTTAGGAATAGCAGTAATAATTTTAATCTTATGCTTTTGTCCGATGACTTTTTTTATTAGTTATATTGATGAAAAGCTAGATTATAAGCTTAGATATTTAATGTTTAATATTGTTACTTCTGATGAGAAAAAGCATAAGAAAAGAAAAAGTAAGCATGATAAAAAGAGAAAGCAAGAGAAAAAAAGCAAAAAAATAAGCGTTGAACAAGATATAGATACAAAAGATGATGAAATCATTGAAGATTTACCTAAAAATGAAGATTTAAGACCTAATAAAGATAAAGAGAGTAAAAAAATCAAACCCCAAAAAGTAAATAAAAAAAGAAGTTTAAAATCGAAAATAGAAGGTTTAAAAGGAAAAAAATTAGAATTATTAGAAAAAATAGATTTTATTAAAGATATAATTTCTGCAAGCAAAAAGGGGTTAAAGAGAATATTTAAAGGCATATCTATCAATGATATTTTTATTGACTTTACAATTTCTGATGAGGACGCATATGAATGTGCGATGAAATACGGTAAGGTAAATATTCTTGTATATAACGCTCTTGGATTTTTAAGCAGTTTTTTTAAGGTAAGGAAGAAAAGTATATCGGTTTTATGTAAGTTTAATGAAAAAGATAGTATATATAATTTTAGTTTTAAAGTCAAACTTAAGCTTGGAACGGCAATAGTTTCAGTTTTAGGAATGATTTTAACATATTTTGCGAATAATATAAAGAGCACACAAGAGGTTAAGGTTAAAAATAAAAAAGTTGTTCATGAAAGTTGATTTCAAATACCTATTATACAGGTTTTGTTTTAATTTTTTGAATAAGAAAAGGAGCTATTTATGAGTGATCATCCAATTAAAGATATGATGGGCGTAACAATGGAGAAAATCAAGGAAATGGTGGATGTCAATACTATCGTTGGTGAGCCGATTGTTCTCGCAGATGGGACAACCATTATTCCAA
>CAZSZG010000026.1:6650-22881 GCA_964610805.1 uncultured Oscillospiraceae bacterium | reverse complement strand
TGAAGTGCAATCTTTCAGTTTAGCATTTGCTGTTTTGCTTTGATATTATGCGATGCTTTGGCTCTCTTTGAAAGATAGTTGTATATATGTGAGATAGATATATACAGGAGAGATAGTATTCTTTCTTTCGGATAGTCTGGTAGTAATTAAGAGGTAGGAGTGTGAGGAAGGAGAGAACCGTCAACGGCTATCCCTACTGCGATTTCTGAGAAACTTGTTGTAATGCTCCAACGCCTTGCAGACAAATTCCTCAGTCTGATTGAGTGGAACGGATTTCGGAATAAGCTCACGAACTCTATCCCCACGAAGAACAATCTTCTCACGCTGATTCGGCTTTTCCTCCGACATAATTGAGGATATGACCTCTGCCGTAAGTTTCCCCTCATCAAAGAACTTTCGCATTTTGATGGTTTGTGCGTGGGAGGGTGTGCTTTCGTTCAAGTCAATTTCTTCAACCACATCTCGCTGACACTCTTCGTCAAGATACGACAACTCAACAGCAGGTCGCATTTTTATACGCCCGTCATCTACACATTCAAGCAGTTCGGGAACAAGTTCGGTTAAGCGAATATATCGGTAAATCTGTGGCTGACTATCTCCGACTTCATCTGTGAGTAAATTGGCTGAGGTGATACCTTTTAACTTATTATCCACTGGAGAAGAAGTTAAATCTGTGCGTTGTCCTTGTCGTTTCATCGCATCCAACCTCATCTTATAGGCAAAAGCCTTTTCAGAGGGAAGTATCTGTGAGCGTTGATAATTGCTCTCAACCATCAAGATTGTTGCTTCTTCTCGTGTCAGGTCAACGACTTCACAGCGAAGTGTTTCAAACCCGGCAAGCTCACAGGCTCTTTTTCGTCTGTGTCCTGAAACAAGCTCAAATCTGCCGTCATCCTTTTGTCGCACCGTAGCAGGAGTAATAACCCCTCGCTCCTTAACGCTGTCAACGAGCTGCATCATATCTTCATCGTCACGCACCTTAAATGGGTGGTCGGGAAAATCATCAATGTCCGCAATCGGAATATCTCTAATTTTCTGAAGCTTTGCATCATCTCGTTGCTCCTGTGTAGAAAACAAATCATCGAGCGTCGGAAGAACGAAGTCGCTCTTTTTGCCTGTTGCCATCGGTCAACACCTCCTTTGTGAAATCAGTGTAGGCTTTTGACACCGGACTGCTCGGCTCGTAGGCATAAATGCTTTTGCCCTTTGACGAAACCTCTGCGGCTTTCACGGCAATCGGGATTGAAGAATGGTATATCTTAATCGTCGAGCCAAAATTGCTTCTGAGTGCGTCTGCGGTACTTCGAGCAAGGTTTGTTCTTGCATCCACCAAAGTTAAGAGCATACCGTCAATCTTTATGGATGGATTGATATACTTCTTTACCTTAGAAATAGTTTGCAAAAGCTGTGTCATACCCTTTGCCGGAAGATACTGTGCCTGAACAGGAATAACTACTGAGTCAGCAGCCGCCAGTGCATTCAAGGTAATCATCCCAAGTGACGGCATACAATCAATTAAGATATAGTCGTAATTCTCTTTCAGTGGGGATAAATACGAACGCAAGGTGGTTTCTCGGCTCATCGTTGTTACAAGACTCATTTCGAGAGCAGACAATTCAAGGTTTGAGGGAACAAGGTCAACACCTTCTTCGTGATGGAGAATACCGTCAGTAGGATTGGTGTTTTCTTCTCTCATAACCTCCGCAAGCTTTGTTGCAAGCGTTGAGGAAAGCTCGTCTGCATTTTGCCAACCAAGACAGATTGTTAAGTCGCCCTGTGGGTCTGCATCTACAAGCAAGACTTTCTTTCCTTGCATTGCCAGTCCGATACCAAGATTGACGGTTGTGGTGGTTTTACCAACGCCGCCTTTCTGATTGCAGATAGCAATGGTTTTACAGTTTGGCATCTATCTGAACCTCCTTTCAAAAATTTATAGCTGACTGTTCAATCAGCTATGTAAGGTATGCTATTTGTCCTTGGCACCCCGCATACAGGGAAATCATCAAACAATCGGTTACGAGCCGATTTCATAGGAGTCTCACCTCTGCCGGGTTCTCCGCCAGCTCCGTAGAGAAGTATCATTGTCCCTTGTGCCTGTTATTGCCGCCCCGGAGGTAATCCGGCTGTCACCATATAAGTTTAATCGCTCGCTTTGTTAAGGTCTTGGCGCACCTATGGCTCTGGCTTGAGTTTCCACTCAGCACAAGGAATGTATCTGATGAATGTGTATTCAGTTTTCAAGTTTCAGCGGAGGGTTTTTGCCCTCACACTTCTCTACAGCAACTTTCGAGGTCTAAAACCGACACTTTTTTCAAAAATATTTTTTAGTGTTTTAATTTGAAATAAAAAAAGCCCATCTTATCCTCAAAAGATAAAATTGGCATAAAAAAATCCCGCTGATTTCTCAGCGGGATTCATACAATATTAAATTGTTTCGTGGAGCATTGTAGATTCGCATAATACTTTTGTAGAGAATGGAACATCCGTGGATTAAATTGGATTAAGCTTTGGAGTAAAAACCCTTACAATCCTCTCCAAATCTCAACTTATAAAGGGTTATACAGACCTACTTAGTCAATTGGTTTCATCGTTGGGAACAACAATACATCACGAATTGATGCACTATTTGTCAAAAGCATAACTAATCTATCAAGCCCAAAGCCTAACCCACCTGTTGGAGGCATACCATATTCAAGTGCTGTAATGAAATCCTCATCCAATTCTGCATTAGCACCCTGTGCACGCTTTGCCTCAACCTGTTTTACAAAACGTTCACGTTGGTCTATCGGGTCATTCAACTCAGAAAAAGCATTTCCCATTTCCCTTGCATATATGAAATACTCAAATCTTTCAGTAAATAACGGCTCACTTGCTTTTCTTTTTGCAAGTGGAGAATTCTCAACAGGATAATCATAAATAATTGTTGGCTGTACCAACTTATCCTCAACAAATTCCTCGAAAAATGCTATTAGAACATGCCCCTTAGTAGCACCCTTACCTTCATCAACCTCGACATTGCGTGACTTTGCACAAGCCCTTGCATCCTCATCTGTTTCCCATGAATTATAATCAACATCAGCATATTTAAGCACTGATTCAACCATAGTGAGCCTTTCCCACTTTTCGCCCATATTGATTTCAACACCCTGATATTCAATAACATCAGTTCCACAAATTTTCTTAGTTATAACCTTATACATATCTTCAATTATATCCATCATTCCAAAATAATCAGTGTACGCCTGATACATTTCAATTGTTGTAAATTCAGGATTATGCGAAGTATCCATACCCTCATTTCTGAAAATACGTCCAACTTCATAAACCTTTTCAAAACCACCAACAATAAGCCTTTTTAGATATAATTCAGTTTCAATTCTTAGGTACATGTCCAAATCCAACGCATTATGGTGTGTCTTGAATGGTCTTGCTGCTGCACCAATTTCCAATGTATGCAATACAGGAGTATCCACTTCCAAGTATCCTAGGTTATCCAAATAGCTTCTAATCTCACGCAAAATCATACTGCGTTTCATAAACGTATCCCTAACATCAGGATTTACAATCAAATCAACATAACGCTGACGGTAACGTATGTCTTGATCCTTTAAACCATGCCACTTTTCAGGTAGCGGTAAAAGTGACTTTGAAAGCATTGTGATTTTAGTAGTATGTATAGAAATTTCCCCACGCCTAGTTTTAAATACCATACCCTCTATTCCAACAATATCACCAATATCCCACTTTTTAAACTCAGCAAAGTTATCCTCACCGATATCATTCATCTTAACATATACCTGTAATCTGCCAGTATTATCAGCAATATCAATAAAATTCGCCTTACCCATATCACGCCAACTCATAATTCTTCCAGCAACAGATACAGTTTTTCCATCCATCTCTTCAAAATTATCTTTTATATCAGCATTTTTAGCCGTAACTTCATATTTAGTTATTTCATAAGGATCAGCATTCTTCTCTTTTAGTTCCTCTAGCTTTTCAATCCTAATTTTCTTTAAAATGTTGATATCCTGTTCAACAACTTCTTCTGTTAAAAGATTATCCTGATTTTCACTCATCAAACAAACCGCCTTTTATCATTAATAAAGGGTTCAATTAATTGAACCCTCCTTATTTCTTTTTGCTATTTAGATATTTTCAATACCTCATATTCCAATTCACCAATAGGTGCTTCCACTGTAAAAGTATCGCCTATTTTCTTTTTCATAACTGCTTGCCCAATTGGAGATTCATCGGACACTTTTCCAATAACAGGGTCTGATTCGGATGTTCCTACTATTTGAAGCTTTTGAACCTTTTCCTTGCCTATCTGACGAATTGTTACTATTGAACCAACACCAACCTCGTTAGTTGATATCTTATCACCATCAACAACTTCAGCATTATTAATAGTATTTTCTAATTCAGCAATCTGAGCTTCAAGAATTCCCTGCTCATTCTTCGCCTCATCATATTCAGCATTCTCAGACAAGTCGCCAAATGCTCTTGCTTCTTTTAGTTTTTGGGCAACCTCTGCTCTTCTTACAGTTATAAAATGTTCTAATTGCCTTTCAAGCTTTTCAAAGCCTTCTCTGGAAATTTGTTTTTTTGTCATGTTGTTCTCCCCCATGTTCGATTATATATTCATCAATATAAATGATAATAACCATATATAATCTTTTTATTCTTTTGACCATATTAAATTTACAAAAGTTTATTCTAGTAATTCATTATATATGATTTCTACCATTATGTCAAGGTAGTATTTACTTACAATAATTTATTTTATTAACAATAACTCAAGTGCTTTTTGTAATTGAGTATCCTCCTCAGTAACACCTGGTTGAACTTTTATTCCTGTATCAGATGGCAATGCAACCTCATGGTCGGGATATAGCCCTATTCCATGATAGCAATCTGATTTTGTGGTTTGGTATGTTGCAACAGTCACAGTAATTGCTCCCCCACCATCAAGTGCTGTTGTTGATTGCATAATACCCTTACCAAATGTTTTAACTCCAACTAGTTTTGAGCCACTAAAGTCCCTTAACCCTGCTGCAAAAAGCTCACCTGCACTCGCTGTTTTTCCATTAACCAATACAATTACAGGAATATCTAACTTTTTGTCATCATCTTTTGTATCCATTTTAGGATAGTCAATTATCTTTGTTTCGCCATTATGATACGTTGCAGAAGCAATATCGCCATAAGGCAACACCAAATCAAGGCATTGTAAAGTTGCATCAACAAGCCCTCCTGGATTGTTTCTAACATCAAATACTATTCCCTTTGCTCCATCATCAAGCAACTTGTTTAACGCTTCATTAAACTGCTTTGACGTGGTTGAATTAAAATTAGTAATTTCAATATAACCAATATCATTATCAAGCATCTTACCACTTGCTGTAATCAGATTAATTGATTTTCTGGTAAATTCATATTCCTTATCAGCACCGTTTCTTCTAACTGTCAGCTTTAATACTGTTCCCGCCTTACCTTTTCTAATTAAATCAATCGATTCGCTATATCCCAGCGTTAATATATCATTCCCATTAACTGAAACTATTATATCATCAACTTTTAATTCAGATTCCTTAGCAGGAGATTCCTCCATAATTTCGGCAATTTTTATATATCCACTCTCATCTTTTTCAACAGAAATACCGATACCCACTAAAGTACCCGACTCGTTTGCAAGTGCGTCCTTATATTCATCTACATCCAAATACTTGGCATATGTGTCATCTAATCCGTCCACATATCCCTTGAGAATTGCGTTCATTAGCTCCGTTTCATCAATATCAGAATAAAAGTTTTGCCTAACCCATCTATCAAGTTCATCAAGTCGCTCATATCTATCTTTCATTGCAACTACATCTTTCACTTTTTCATTGTAAGTCTGCAGTGAAAATCTTGATGTGAGAATAAATGTTATTGCTGCAGTTATAGCAAGCAAACTCATTGTAACACCCAAGCTTATTTTTTTATTCATATTTTTATCTACTTTCTTTCTTTTTATTTACCCTTAAAATAAGAAGTAATAATTTTTCTCTCTCTAAATTCATATCAATGCATATGGGCAACCGAATTGGCTGCCCTATAATATATGTCGTAATTAAATGCTTTATGACTTTAAATATGCGAAAAGCTATGTATAGTTTTTAGTAAAGATAATTTCTTGGATTGTTTCGAGAACCATTATCAATTACTTCAAAGTGAAGATGGAAACCTGTTGAAAATCCAGTTGAGCCGACATAGCCAATAACTTGCCCCTTCTCAACGTACTGTCCAGAAGAAACTATAATAGAAGAGCAATGTCCATATAATGTTGTAAGGTTGCCACTACCATGATTTATAGTAACATAATTTCCGTACCCACCGCCACAACCACAGCTATAACTCTTACCATAATTATGCGAACAGGTTTCGGATACTGTCTTTACTTCGCCACTTTCAGCAGCAACAATAGCTGCCCCACTTATTCCACCACCAGCAACATCTATTCCACCATGCAATCTTCCCCAACGCCATCCATACTCACTGCTTACACCGTAAAATCCAGGAACAGGCCATTTTAAAGGACCACCTGTATAGCTACTTCCACCTGTATTGCTTGGTGTGGAAGATGAGTTATTCTTGTTAGCTTCAGCAGCCTTTCTTGCTGCTTCTGCTTTTCTTGCTGCCTCCTGTTGTCTAGCTATTTCAGCTAGTATTGCATCCTGTTCTGCTTGGATAGTGGCGTTTTCAGCCTCTATTTCAGCCTTATTCCGTAGTGCTACTTCCTGTTCCATCTTTAGCCTATCAATCTCTGTTTGAGTCTTTTGTGAATCAGCATTCAATGCATCTAATGCAACTTGAACCTCATCTTTTTTAACAGTCAACTCTGTCATTGATACTTCAAGTTCAGCTTTTTGTGAGTTCAATACCTCAATATTCTGATTATATTCATTAAGCTCTGTTACAAGTCCCTCAACAAGTTCATCATCATATTTTGCAACCCTTGACATCAGCTCAACCTTAGTTAGCATATCATAAAAGTCAGTAGCTCCAACCAAAGCTGATGCCAAACTGTCATTCCCTGATATATACATCGCCCTTATACGCAACTTAAACTTCTCTAAACCCTCAGCAATCTCAGCCTCTTGAATACCAATTTCTGTTTCAAGATTAGTAATCTCTACTTGCTTACCCTCAATCTGTAAATTAATATCATCAATTTGATTCATCAGAATTTCTATATTCTCATTCTGTAATCTAATTTTTTCAGCAAGCTGTTCTTGGTACGCCTCTTGTTCTCCTTTATTACCCTCAAGAGCCGCAATCGTAGCTTCCAAATCCTTAATCGCTGAATTATTTTCACTCTTTTGCTTATCAAGTTCATTAATTGACTTTGATGCAGATGCTTGATAATCATTGCCCCTGTTATATGTCGCAATGCCCGTTGTTATTACTACACATATAATCAGTGCTATTATCTTCATAATATTTGTTTTCACTTTGATAATACTCATTATTAAGCCCCTCTTTGCTATTCACAAATTAAAATCATCTGTTTATACTTTCAAATGTTTCCTTGTGCTAATCACACTTCCAATTGCACCAAGAAATGCTCCTGCGAGAATATATGAAAACGTTACTGAAACAGCTAATTCCTTAAAAGGCACTAGTGAACCCGTTCCAAGTACGTTTAGAATCTCATTGTCCTGCGTCAACACATTAACTAATGAATCATATCCAAGCCATGTTACAATAGTTGCAACTGCACCAGAAATAACTCCAGTAAGCATTCCCTCTACGAAAAATGGTATCCTAATAAAAGCATTAGTTGCACCAACATATTTCATTATACTAATTTCTTTACGCCTTGAAAAGACACTTGCTTTCGTGGTGTTTGAAATAATCACCATAGAAACAATTACTAAGGCGATTATAATTGAAACAGATATAATTGAAATTATTCTTTTCAGACCTATAAGAATATCTACAAACTCAAATGGAGCTCTTATAGATAATACATTTTCAAGCTTTTCAATCTCGCCAACAGTTTCGTCTGTAAAGTTTATGTCCTTAATTTTTATTTTAAACGAATCCACCAAAGGATTATCGTCACCCATTGAGTCAAAAAGTAACGCAGAATCAGCCATGCTTGCTTTCAAATGTACAAACGCTTCTTCCTTTGAATAAAATGTAATAGATTCTATATTTCCTATTGATTTAAGGCTTTCCTGAATACTATTAATACTTTCATCACTTGTATCCTCATCTAAGAAAACTATTACTTCATTTTTACTCTCAATCCCAGTTACCAAAGAATTTATATTAACGTAAAACAGCAGTGAAAATCCTACAAGCAACAGTGAAACTAATAGAACGCAAAACGATGCAAAAGCCATGAGTTTATTTGACATTATATTTCTCGTGCCTTGTTTTAAAAGATATTTTACACTATTTATTCTCATCGTTGCCTCCTATAATTTCATCAAAGACAACCCCACCAGAATTAATGCTTATTATCCTGCCACCAAAATGCCTTACCAAATCATGTTCATGTGTAACCATCAAAATGGTTGTCCCACAATTGTTAATCCCCTTCAAAAGCTCAACTATTTCATATGACAACTCTGGGTCAATATTTCCCGTCGGCTCATCGGCAATAATTAGCTCAGGGTCATTCACCAACGCTCTTGCCAACGCAACCCTCTGTTGTTCACCACCCGACAGCTCATTTGGATATGAATGAACTCTATGCTGTAAGCCTACAAGACTTATTACATATGGGACACGCTTTCTTATGTATTTAAGTGGTGCATCTATAACCCTTAATACAAACGCAATATTCTCATAAACTGTCATATTTGGAATTAATCTAAAATCCTGAAACACAACCCCAATTGTTCGCCTTAGCTTAGGAATTTTATCTCTGCTCAAATTACTTAAATTAAAGCCATTAACATTTACATTACCCTTAGTTGCTTCTATCTCCCTTAATATAAGTTTTATTATTGTACTCTTTCCTGCACCTGAAGAACCTACAACAAATGCAAAATCCCCATCATTAATTTTTAAGTTAATATTTTTTAATGCCTCAACACCACTTGGATATTTTACTGAAACGTTTTTCAGTTCAACCAAAGTAAAAGCACATCCTTTCAGTGATTTCGCAATTTAACGTCAATCATGCCTTATTTAAGATATTAATGTCAAATTATGCGGTCACGAATTGAATAAGTTTTGCCTAACACAATAAAGTATCAGGCAAATATTATGGGCATTTGTTGTACAAACGTCCTTTTTCTATTCAGAAACCCTAGAACTTAACAGGGTTAGCTGATAAATATCTCTTGACCATCAACGCAATTTTGAAAATTATCGCATGGTCAAACTCTCTTAAATCAAGCCCTGTCAACTTTTTGATTTTCTCAAGTCTATATACCAATGTATTTCTATGAACAAACAGTTTTCTTGAAGTTTCAGATACATTTAGATTATTTTCAAAGAACTTCTGTATCGTAAACAATGTTTCATGATCCAATGATTCAATACTGCCCCTCTTAAAAACCTCATGTAAAAACGTTTCACACAATGTTGTTGGCAGATGATAAATAAGCCTTGCAATACCGAGATTATCATAACTTATAATAACCTTATCCGTATCGAAAACTTTTCCTACTTCAAGTGCTATTTGTGCCTCTTTAAATGAACGAGCCAAATCCTTTACTCCGACAACAACTGTTCCTATTCCAACATTAACTCTTGTATAGAATTCGCTACTCAACGTATCAGAAATTGAACGTGCTAACTTTTCTAAATCCTTTGATTCAACATCATTCTTTATTTCCTTAACCAAAACTATGTCAGATTCCGTTATATTAAACACAAAATCCTTGTTCTTATCTGGGAAAAGATTCTGGATTACGTCAAATGCCGATATATCATTCGCCGAAACTATGCGTATTAACAGAACAACCCTGCTAATTTCTGCACTAAAATGAAGCTCCCTCGCCTTTATAACTATATCTCCAGGCAATATATTATCAAGCACTACATTCTTTATAAAATTATTCCTATCATACTTTTCATCATAATACTGCTTCAAATTTGAAAGCGTTATCGACATAATACTAGCATATTTCGCTGACATTTCGTCAACACCCTCAACAAAAACTGCATAATCAGGCTTAGACCTAAAACCAAATGGCTTATATGTATGTCCATCCCTAATAAAAATATCATACGAATCGCTTAAATCCATTGATACAAATTCATTTGTAGTGCCTATCTTTGATTGATCTGTGCAAGCAATAACATTCGCTGTTTCATCAACAACACCTATCGTTGTTTCAATTGTATCTTTCATTTGTTGAATAAACCCTTGAAATAGTCTATTAGACATATAAAACTCCATTTCTCCGCCGAAAACATACATATAAATCTATCTCATCTTCTTCGACGGAAAAAGAATAAGATTAAAATATATTAACTCAAAAGTAATAATATATAGTTCGATTTAATAATTTTAACTAATAAATCTTTGAAAATGCATACCGATTCATATATTACAAATTGTAACATAGTATTTTGTTCAATTTGTTAACAAATTGTTAAATGTATGTGATAAATTAAAAAAATCAACTTGCATACTTTATTTAGTTGTTTATTATGTACAATTTTCTCAGCTCGTTGTAACTACTTTGTAATTATCATTGTGTTTTGTTAATAAACAATAGTCCCATATTTATCCGCAAGCATTTCTAACTCGCTTCTATCTATACTGCAATCACTGTCTATCATCGCTCTACCACTAAACAAAAGCAACCCTGATTCAAGTGCTACCTTGCTTTCTGATTTGAATATTACAGGCAGAGTAAGCATGTGCGCATTCTGGCAAAAAAACATCGCATCATCATAGTTAAGCAATTCCACCGTAACAACCCCTGTAAAAGTCTCATTCATCTCAAGTATCTTACTTGACATGTCAACCGAACAGCTTATCGGTTCGCTTAATTCAATGCTGTCAGAGGAAAGGAAAAATGCTTGATTATTATTTGCCAGTACAATTTGACCATTATATCTTTCAAAATCTACCTTATGAAAATCAAAATTATCAATGCTCTTTCTTATCTCTTTAACGTGTATGGAGGTAATTCCCTTGCCACATTCTATTATCTCTACACCATTTTCTAAAAGCAATTCAACCGATTGTGATATACCCAATTGATTACTCTCGCCATCTTCCAAACTACTATTCAGCTTTGCAATCAAAGGAATTTTTGCATAAGGTGATATTTTATGAAATATATCAATATAATCAGAATTTAATTCACAATTAAATCCAAACCCTGACACCCCTAATTCCTGTAAGCATATAAGACTTGGAAGTAATTCCGTACCTAAGGGAGTTACACCATTTTCATTCGTTAACATAGTTACAAAAACAGGAATTCCAAACCTCTTGCAAGCAAAAACTGCTATCCTTGCTTCAAACAAGGAAACCATATCTTCAATTATAAACAAATCTGCTCCCGCATCAGCCAGTGCTGTTGCTTGCTCCAGAAAGATATAAAACATATCGAAAAAATCAGTTTTACCAAAGAATAAATTGCCCTTATTAATTGATGATAAACATCCAACCACTAAAATATTATCAGATACATTTTCTTTAGTTAAAATAACTAAATCGTGATTTAACCGCTTCACCTGATTTTTAAGTCCAAAAAGCTTTAAATTCTCACTGTTTGAACACTCACTTGGTACGCAAATTCCGTCAACTCCTGTGTTCAAACATTCCTCCAGAAGTTCCTTAAACAATGAAGAATTTTCTAATATCCATTCCTCAGGGCATTCCCCTTTCGGAATCCCTTTTAATTTTAAACCTTCTTTTAAAGCTCCTGCAAGGAGCATCGGCAATCGTTCCGGAATTTCCATTATATCTTGTAATCCTTTCTTTTTTGTTTATTATTGTTCTACATTTTTTCAGGACAATCTATTTTTAATATTGTAAGCGAATTTCTAAGCACCTGCTTAACTGCATCACATAAAACAAGTCTTGCCTGTTTTAATTCTTCTGTTTCTGCATTTTTAACACTGCAAGCATCATAAAATTTATGAAAAAGTGTTGCAAGTTCAATAGTGTATTTAGTAATCTTTGCTGGGTCATATGATTTTGCTGCTGCATCCACTTCATTCGGTAACGTTGCCATATGACGAATAAGCTCAATTTCCTGTGACTTGTCCAATATATCTAGCTGTTCTATACTAATATCACTTATATTAACACCTTCAGCAGACAAATTTGCAATCAGACTGCAAATTCTTGCGTGTGCATATTGAACATAGTACACTGGATTTTGTGCTGACTTTTCAACTGCTAAATCCAAATCAAATTCAAAATGCGAATTAGATTCCCTTAAATTAAAATAAAATCTAGCTGCATCAATTGAAATCTCATCTAGCAATGTAACAAGAGTAATTGCTTTTCCTGAACGTTTTGACAGCTTCGCAACCTCTCCATTACGCATTAGGCGAACCATCTGCATAATTACAACATCCAACTTATCGGAATCAACGTCAAGTGCCGTAAGTGCTGCTTTTAGTCTTGGAACATAGCCATGATGGTCAGCTCCCAAAACATCAATCGCCTTATCAAATCCCCTTGTAACAAGCTTGTTATAATGATACGCAATATCAGGCACAACATAGGTAGGAATTCCATTTGAACGAACCAAGACAAAGTCCTTATCCGAACCATAATCCGTTGCCTTAAACCATGTAGCACCCTCTAAATCATAAGTACAACCCTTTGCTTTCAACAGCTCAACTACCTTATCAACATCACCATTTTCATGTAATGTACTTTCCCTAAACCAGTTGTTATATTCAATCCTATATTTTTTTAAATCATCCTCAAGACCTTTAATATTCTTAGGTAACGCAAAATCAACAAGTGCCTTTCTGCGTTCTTCGGAGGATACTTCTACATACTTATCACCAAAAGCTTTTGAAAATTCTTCAGCGTGCACAGTGATGTCCACACCCTGATATGCGTCCTCTGGCATTTCAATCCCATCTTTGTAAATCTGCAAATATCTTACTTCAAGCGATGTAGCAAACTTTTCAATCTGATTTCCTGCATCATTAACATAAAATTCTCTTTCAACATAATAACCAGCACAATCCATAATACTTGCAAGGCAATCTCCAATCGCACCACCTCGTGCATTTCCTATGTGCATAGGTCCTGTTGGGTTAGCTGATACAAACTCAAGCAAAACTCTTTTACCATTGCCAGTATCTGTTTTGCCATAATCAGATTTTTCATCTAAAACAGCTTGTACAGCCAATGAAAACCAACGTCTACCTAGAGAAAAGTTAATAAATCCAGGTCCAGCAATTTCAACACGTTCAAACATAGTTCCGTCCAAATCAAGCTGTTCACAGAGAAGTTCTGCTATCTTTCTTGGCGGCATTTTAAACGGCTTAGCACAAACCATTGCAACATTTGTAGCAAAATCTCCATGTGATTTATCAGCTGGAATTTCTATATTAAAAGGCGATATAGGCTCAGACGGAACACTTCCCTCTGAAACCAATTTGCCCAAAGCACTCAAAATTATTTCATTTAGCTCATTTGATGCAAGCTTAATCAAATTCGACATTTTTATATTTTCCCCTTTATTGTAAAGTAGATTAATATTTACTTCCTTATTCATACTCAATTTAAGTTTTTTATATTGAGTATAATTTCATTATCTGACATATAGCTTGAGTTCAAATCAATCGTATATTTCATATAAAGAATTCCACCATCGCTAGTCAAGTTATTTTCAATCTTTTTTGTATTAATCCCTACAATAAACTCACCGAATGGCGTTGCATAGTGACAAAAATGCTTTTTTCTATGCTCAATTATCAAGTTTGAACTTGATGCTCCACTCCTAATAATCGACGCTATTTCATTTTTTTTTACTGTTATATCAGTAACTGAACCTTCAAATCCTGTTGCTTCTGAATCCTCATATGAAATTATATACTCTCCATCTTTCTCATCAAAAGTACCCGTTGTCGTTAGTTCCATTTCAGATTTTTCATCATTCGAAACAATCTGTATGCTCTTCATCTCTATTAAAACGTTTTTTTTCAAATCAAATCACCTTTGTACAGAAGTGTATAAATAAGCTATAACATTTCTGTATAATTCCCTCTTTTTTAACAGTTAATATCAACCTTGAAAACATCACCATGAACATCATGACCTAAAAATTGTTTAGCATTCTCCTCAAACATTTCAACACTATCGCTAACATAAAATGTGTTTTTACCAATATTGTCGCTGGTATTTAAAAGGTTTTGCTCAAGCAAACAAAGATTAGCAAACTTTGCTGCTTCCTCACCAGCGGAAATAAGTGTAACTCCTTCACCTACAATATCAGCAATTATCTCCTTCAGCAATGGATAATGAGTGCATCCTAAAATAAGGGTATCAACTCCCTCATTCTTTATTGGTTCAAGATATTCTTCAACAACCATTCTTGCAATCTTATTATCCTTGTCCGTATATCCATTTTCAACAAGTGGAACAAACAATGGACAAGCTTTCCCAACTACAAAAGAATTTGGTCTTATAGTTTTAATCGCTCTGCCATAACTACCACTCTTTATTGTAGCCTGTGTACCAATAACTCCAATTTTTCCATTCAACGTTGCACCACAAGCAGCCTGAACTGCTGGCAAAAGAACTCCTGTAAACGGAATATCCTCCACAAGTGCCTTTGTATTTATAACTGAACTTACAGTGCCACAAGCTGCGATTATCATTTTTATTCCATGCTGCCTTAGAAAATTTATATCTTCATTAGCATATTTGAGTATCGTTTCCTTGCTTCTGCTCCCATATGGAATTCTTGCTGTGTCACCAAAATAAATTATATTTTCATTTGGTAGTATATTGTTCAACTCTTTAACAGCAGTTAATCCACCAACCCCTGAATCAAAAACTCCGATAGCTAAGTCACTCATATTCTCCACTGCATTCACAAACCCCTTTATCAACAAACCCTTTTACCTAATGAATTTGTATTAATTTTGTCAATTTCATTACCTATCTGAATTATCAATAGCTTGTTCAATAAGTTTATCAAGTAGATATGAATACGACATTCCAACGTCATTCATAAGTTTTGGATACATACTAATAGGTGTAAATCCAGGCATCGTGTTTATCTCATTCAAAATAATTTCACCATTATCGTCAAGAAAAAAATCAACCCTTGAAAGCCCTTTACAACCCATCACTTTATACGCTTCAACTGCAATCTCTCTGATTTTTTTTGCTTTATCATCATCAATCCTTGCAGGAATATACAACTTAGATGATTCAGCAACATACTTAGCATCAAAATCATAAAAGTCATTACAGGACTCAATCTCACCCACAAAAGAAGCAAATGGATTATCATAACCAAACACGGCAACCTCAAGTTCCTTGCCCTTAATAAATTCCTCAACAATAACTTTCTTATCATGAGAAAAAGAAAGTTTAACTGCCTCTTTAAGTGTTTCAAAATTTGTAGCCTTATTTATTCCTATTGAAGAACCGCAATTTGCAGGCTTCACGAACAACGGAAAACCCAATTCATCGCCTATTTTCGCACAAACTTCATCAAGATTGCTAATTTCCCTTAACGGAATCATCCTCCACTTAGCAGTCCTTATACCATTATAGTCAAGCATAGTATGTGCATGAGCCTTATCCATACAAGCTGCTGACGCTAGTAATCCACATCCTACATACGGGATTTTCGCTAAATCTAGCAAGCCCTGTATCGTGCCATCTTCGCCATTCTTTCCATGTAAAACAGGAAATACTACATCAATCTTTCTAATTGTTGATTCACCATTTTCAATGGTAATAATCCCCTTATGAATAGTATCTGGGGATAAAACAGCCATTGCACAGTCGGGATTTCGCTCCCATTCGCCTGATGCTATGCTTGAAACTGCTCCAGGATAATAAAGCCATCTGCCTTTTTTTGTTATTCCAATACAAATGACCTCAAACTTATCTTTAGGTATATTTTCAATAACATTTGTTGCTGAAACAAGTGATACATCATGTTCGTTTGAAACTCCACCGAAAATTACTGCAACTTTAATTTTAGACATAGAAAAAAAGCTCCTTTAAAACAATAAATTAATAATATACCTCAACTAATCAATACAGTATAACACATTC
>CAZSZG010000026.1:0-6550 GCA_964610805.1 uncultured Oscillospiraceae bacterium | reverse complement strand
CTTGACCTTTTCTATACTATATGATACTATTATTAAGTAAATGAATAAAACAGTTAAATTTGCTTATTAATTTATGTTGTAAAAAATATTTGAAAAATACTTGACATTTTGGAATAAAGTATGATATACTTGAAATACCTCTTTTGGAGGTCTATTTTTTTGCTTGTTTTTAGTAGTTTATGGCTTCTACATTTCTACTCAAAACTGCAAGACTTCTTATTATTTTGAGGGAGGCAAACAGCTCTAGCTTTCGGGTTATCCGAAAGAATCTTTCGTCAGGAGGTGCCGATATGAGAGTAAAAATCACTATCGCTTGTACGGAATGCAAGCAACGCAATTACAACACAAAGAAGAATAAGAAAAATGACCCTGACAGACTTGAAATGCAAAAGCACTGTAAGTTCTGTAAAAAGCATACGCTACACAGGGAAACTAAGTAAGCGGAGGTAACTTATGTCTAAAGAAAATGTAAGCGAGAAAACTAATAGCAAAAAAGCCTCTGCTAAATCTTCAAAAGACAAAAAGAATTCGTTTGGAAGAAAGTTCGTTAAATACTTTAAGGACTTGAAAAGCGAATTTAAAAAGGTTGTTTGGCCAACAAAAAAACAAGTATTTAATAATACCCTAGTTGTTTTAGCTTTCTCTGGGCTTTTAATGTTGTTTATTTTTGGCTTGGATACTGGTCTTTTAGCACTCCTTAGATTAATCTTAAATCAAGGCTAAATTCTTATTAATGCAAGGAGGAAGATAGATGTCAGATGTAGCAAAGTGGTATGTTATCCACACATATTCAGGTTACGAAAATAAAGTAGCTCAAAATATCGAGAAGGTAGTCGAAAACAGAAAACTTCAAGATTTAATTCAAGAAGTTCGTGTCCCTACTGAAAAGGTAACTGAAATTACTGATAATAAAACCAAAGAAGTAGAAAGAAAGATTTTCCCTAGCTACGTTCTTATTAAAATGGTTTATACCGACGATTCTTGGTATGTTGTCAGAAATACAAGAGGTGTTACTGGTTTCGTAGGTCCTGCTTCTGAACCAACTCCCTTAACCGAAAAAGAAGTAGAGGCTCTTGGAGTAGATTTGTCAAGGGTTGAAGTTAACTTTGCTGTTGGTGACCGTATAAAGGTTTCCGGCACTGCTATGGATGGCTTTGTTGGTATCGTTCAGAATATTAATATAGATGACGGTACTGTTGATCTCCTTATTTCTATGTTTGGTCGTGATACTCCAGCTACTCTTGCTCTGAATCAAGTTATTAAATTGGACAATTTTTAAACATTTACGCTTGCAAAAAGTTTGCTTGCGGTGGGAGAGATATTTACATTATCTCGCCATTTACCACATTTTTTATGGAGGTGCAAAAGCATGGCACAAAAAGTAGTAGGTTTTATAAAACTACAAATCCCTGCAGGTAAAGCTACACCTGCTCCACCAGTTGGTCCTGCATTAGGTCAACATGGTGTTAATATCATGGCTTTTACTAAGGAATTTAATGAACGCACAAAGAACGATATTGGTATGATTATTCCAGTTGTTATTACTGTTTTCGCAGACCGTTCTTTCACTTTCATCACTAAAACTCCACCTGCTGCAGTTCTTATTAAAAAGGCTTGCGGTATCGAAAGCGGTTCTGGTGTTCCTAACAAAACTAAGGTTGCAAATATCACTAAAGAACAAGTAAGAAAAATTGCAGAAACAAAGATGCAAGACCTTAATGCTAGCAGTATCGAATCTGCTATGAGCATGATTGAAGGTTCTGCTCGTTCTATGGGTATCGTAGTCGTTGACTAACCTTAAAAATAAAATATAATGCCTATTTATTTACTTTGCTAATCTTATTACATAATTGTAATTTATGATTGTGCATTGTCTAAATGGTGGGAGGATATTTCCGTTAACTGTTATGCGTTTCTTTTATTTAGCATTTCAGTATTACCACTTAAGAGGAGGATAATTAATGAAACATGGCAAAAAATATGTTGACAGTCTCAAAACTGTTGACCGTTTAAAACAATATGATTCTAATGAAGCACTTGATTTAGTTTGTAAAAATGCTAAGGCTAAGTTCGACGAAACCATTGAGGTTCATGTTCGTTTGGGTGTTGACTCAAGAAATGCTGACCAACAGGTTCGTGGTGCTGTTGTATTACCAAATGGTACAGGTAAAAACGTAAGAATTTGTGTTTTCTGTAAAGAAGATAAGTATGAGGAAGCTAAGGCTGCTGGTGCTGAATATGTAGGCGGACAAGACTTGGTTGACAAAATCATGAAGGAAAACTGGATGGATTTTGACCTTGTTGTTGCTTCTCCTGATATGATGGGACTTGTTGGTCGTCTTGGTAGAGTTTTAGGCCCTCGTGGCTTGATGCCAAATCCAAAGGCTGGTACTGTTTCTCCTGACGTTGCTAAGGCTGTTGCTGAAGCTAAGGCTGGTAAGATTGAGTATCGTCTTGACAAAACTAACATTATTCACTGCCCTATCGGTAAGGCTTCTTTCGGTTCAGGAAAACTTGACGAAAACTTTACAACACTTATCGAAGCAATTATGAAGGCTAAGCCTTCTGCTACTAAGGGAACTTACGTTAAATCATGTGTTGTTACATCAACAATGGGTGTAGGTATCTCTGTATCAACAAGCAAATTTGGTGCTTAATTTTATATACTAAATTTATCACTAATAAAAAGGTGTTCTGTAGTAATGCAGAACACCTTTATTGTATTAAAATTAAAAAGGATGCGACTTAGTACCGACACCCAAAAGTTAGACCTAAAAATCTAACGAATAGGATGTCGGTATTTTCATGGTGAAATACAGTTATGAATTCAAGGAAGAAATAGTAACGGCATATATTCAAGGAAAAGGAGGGAAAAAATATTTAGCAAACAAATACGGAGTAAAATCACCAAGCAATATAATTAAATGGTCTCCGTCAAATGCCACGCCCTTGACAAAGCTTGTTCAAAAAAACACATATCATATATGATTAAACATAGCAATTTGCAAAAGTTCTTTGGGAATAATATAAGAGTTAAGACAATTGGGATTAAAAGCCAGCCTGTCTATAACGGACTTACTGAGCATATTATCCAAAATGTTTCGACAGCTTGCAGTTCTTCTGAAAACAATTCTGTTATCGTCATAGGTAAGTTTTCTTTTTTCTTTATCAGCATGTGCATTGCTTGTATAACACAGCACCAATCTTCTAAACTCAGTATTAACATATAACTGAAATGCACGCACCGAATGTGTAGGGTCATCAATACACGAAATTATTAACTCAAGATTTTCATTATATCCCTGTATAAGTAATGTCACAAATTCTGCTATAGTATTTGGGGTTGGCTTTTCCTTTGCAACAGCGTCAAGTTTACTCCAAAATTAATTATTTGTCATTTCAAGCTTCCTCTAATCTTAAATTTTTAGGCAATTTTTTACTCCAAAGCAGTAAATCTTCAAAGCTATTGAAATCCACAGCCTTTATTCTGTCAAAAAGCCAATTCAGATATTTATACGGTTTAAGGAAATTTGCTTTTGCAGTTTCAATAACTGAAAAGATAACAGGAACAGCCCTTGCACCTGCTTCCGTGTTTGCAAATAGCCAATTTTTTCTGCCCATAACCACAGGTCTTACAGCACGCTCGGCAGCGTTATTTGTAAGCTCAAGCAATGGATTTTCAAGAAAAGTACACAAAGATTCTTCCTGGCTGAGGGCATAGCTAATCGCCTACCAGTCAGACTTTTAGGCAGAGCTATCCCTTGTTTTTCCACGCACCAATTAAAAAAATTATCCACAAGTGAACATGATTTTTTCTCACGGATTTCAGCGATTCCTTCAACGCTATATTTTGATTTCTCATATGGTTTTTCAGGATTTCTGCCTTAAATGTAAAAGATTTCCTGTACTTTCAGAAGACCTTGCCCTGCGAGGGTTGAAAGATCCTTTTTGTCATGCTGTATATTGAAAGAATTGAAAAAATATCTCCGCAGATGTGCCAAGCAGCCGACACGCTCGGTATTAAGCACATAGTCATACTGCCGCAGACCATCGCAGTGAATATATCACGAAAAACCGTGCAAAAACTTTTTAGGATATTTGCACTTCTGCCATTCTGAAAGTCATAAATTACAACAGTATTTTCATGCAAACGACCATTCCGATAAATCCACATATTGGCATGAAGAGGAGCATCCATATCCGTTAAATTTAGAACTTCAATAGGAGCTTCATCGGTGGGAGGAATATTCCGTGAAATAAGGTTTTATAATGTGGTTTTAAAAAAATGCACCCGAAACCATCCAGTTACACATAGTCTTACGAGATAATTTTACTCCCACTTTTAGTTATTTATACCATTGTACAAAGGTGAGAAAAGAAAGAATTAGTGACAATCCATATTCCTCTTATTGGGATATTTTTATAACATTTCAACTATAATTTTACTATTTAAAACCTAGAAAAATAGGCTTTAAAAATTTTGTTAAAATGATTTCAATAAGTTGTCTTTCATCTTCACGTTCAAATTCTTTCCAATATATTTGCAGTTCTCCTTGATATTGTGAGAAAAAACGATGCCAACGCATATCTTTTGTATCACCAGAAACAGGTGAAAAAGATTCTATATAATGGCTTTTAATTCGGTTAAATAGCGGTTTCGCTTTTCCAATATACAAACAATCATCATTTTTCGGTTATGTACTAAAGATGTACTTTCCATAAATCAACACACCAGCCGAACTCAAGAATATTAATAACAAGACCAATAACAATATCATGCATTTCTTGTGATTTAGAGAAGCAGATAGATTTGCGTGTTAATCTTTTAATTCTAGTTCTGAGTGTGAGATTTTTTCTTTCAATAGTTTGAGTGTTACGTTTACCGATAGAATGGTTATTAGATTCTAAATTACGCTGATAACTGCCTCAATCAGTGTAGAACATAGTAATCCCAAAAGGTTCTAAGATTTTTTTGAACTCTTTAAAGACTGAATCGGCTATACTAAACTAGACAGAAAACATTTAGACATGATATAATAGAAAAAATAAAAAAGGGGGAGAAAGATCATGTCAGGGAAAACAAGGAATTACACAGAAGAATTCAAAAAACAGATAGTATGTCTTTATCGGAATGGGAAATCGGCAGGAAATATAGCGGATGAATATGGCGTGGGAAAATCGACTGTTTTAAAATGGGTAAAGGACTTTAATAATTCAGGGCCATTCAGAGCAAAGGATAATAGAACAGATGAGGAGAACGAGCTGATAAGGCTTCAGAAGGAAAATAAGCAACTGCTTATGGAGAATGATATTTTAAAGCAAGCAGCGCTGATTATGGCACGAAAATAGATTTGATACTTTCAAATAAAAATAATCACAGTATCAGCACAATGTGCAGAGTGTTAAATATTCCAAGAAGTCTGGTGTATTACAGGAAAAAAGCACGTAAAATCGACGGTAGGCTTGAAAATGAAGTGTTCAGAATCTTCAAAGAGAGTCGTAATAATTATGGTACAAGAAAGATAAAAATAGAGCTGAAAAAGCTTGATATTATAGCATCTCGCCAGAAAATCAGCAGTATTATGAACAAGTATAATCTTATCTCAAATTATACAATTAAGCAGTTTAAAGTGCATAAAACGGGCTGTAATAACGATAAAATTGAAAATGTTGTCAATTGTGAATTTAATAACAGAAACAACCTTACTTATGTAAGAGTGAAAAATAAATGGTGTTCTATTTGCCTATTAATAAACCTTTTTAACAGGGAGATTGTTGGCTTTTCTGCTGGTCCAAATAAGACGGCAGAACTTATTTACGAGGCTTTTATTAACAGCAATGTCAATTTATTAGAAGTTCAAGTTTTTCACACAGATCGTGGAAGTGAGTTTAAAAACAAGCAGATTGATGAGGTTTTGACAGCCTTTAATATTAAACGCTCACTGAGTCATAAGGGCTGCCCCTATGATAATGCTGTTGCAGAGGCTACATATAAGATTTTTAAGACCGAATTTGCTTTCAATAGAATTTTTGATAGTCTGAAGCATCTTAACGCCCAACTTACAGATTATGTCAACTGGTTCAACAACAAACGCATTCATGGCACTTTAAATTATATGTCACCTGTGGAATATCGCAATGCTATATCGTCTAAATAATTTCTGTACTAATTAGGGTTGACAATTTAATTCAGCAGCACTTGCCTTAATATCCGAATAACTCGACTTCAAGTCCTTAGTAGCACCCTTTGTTATACAAGAAAATTATACCATATTTATTTTTATAACGCAATGAATAATAAAACTAATTTTAAGCAAAAAAACCATAACACCTTATTAGCTATGTGGGATTGATAATTACCCCACATATGCTATATGGTGTTGTGGCTTTTTCTTTTTTTGTATTTCTAAATTAATTTCATGCTGAATTGCTTCAACAACTACATACTCACCATTGGAAAGTACAAGCACATCGCCTGCACGAAGATTTATTGCTGATGTCCAACCGAATTTCGCAACGTAGAACGGGTGGCTTGGCGTTGTGGAGATTA
>CAZSZG010000025.1:20898-23923 GCA_964610805.1 uncultured Oscillospiraceae bacterium | reverse complement strand
GAAAGACGCAAAAGGAGGGGTAATTTTTTATATGTGGAAACTGTGGTTTACAATTAAATGAAGATATGATATAATTTGCTTAACAATAACTGTTGGAGGTAGATTACAACAGAAAAGAAAAATTAAACACTAATCGCAACTAAGATTGTTTTATATGAATTGCCTAATTCAAGCGAACATACTAAACAGAAAAAGGCATTACAAAGCAATTTGTAAAAACATCGATAAAAATTACATTTTTAGGAGGACAACTATGGGATGGTTTTGGTTTGTATTAGGTATAGCATTAGGCATCTCAATTGCATATGTTGAGGTTAGGGAAATGTTAAAGAAGAAAATAAAAAGATTATATGAAAGCAACGAAATTAAGATGCTTGATGCTAATAATGATGAATATGATGTTGAAAGTTTAATTAAAAAAATGTTTGGGAAGTAAATCGCTACGTTTAAACAAGATAATTTCAACCTATAATAAACATAAATCTATATTTATTCATAAAATGCACATGAAATGTGGTATTTAGTGTGTTATTATTATAATAAGAAATTAAAAACAGTAGGGATTTAGATGTCGATTGAGGAAGTAAAGGTTTTAATATGTAATGATTCAGTATTTGTCTATAATGCAACGAATGATTTATTAAGTAGAGAATGGTTACAGGTAATATTAAATCAACTATGTGCCTAAAAAAGATATTGACCGCTGTCCATTATGTGGCATTACATTAAATGAAAATGGCGTATGCCCTAAATGCGGATACAAAAAATAATTTTACACTCTAAACTTAGCTTTTAACTGAAAATAAAAAGGCACACTATTCACAAACATATAGAGTGCCTTTTGTTTTATACCTACAAGGATACGCCAACACAGGAGCATTTCTACTCTTGCATTGGCGTATCCTTTTCGACACTTTTTAAAGGTGTCACTCAACAAATTCTCATTTTCAGAAAATCCTAATTTGCACCATCAAAGTACGTTCCTATATTATAAACCAAAATCTATTAATTAAACTGTTGCGTTTAATTTTTTAGCAAGCTGTGACTTCTTTCTTGCAGCACAGTTTTTATGCATCAATCCATGAGCAGCAGCTTGATCAATTTTCTTTATAGCAAGCTTAATAACAGCTTCCTTTTCAGAATCACTATTAGCAACTGCGAGATCAGCCTGCTTTAAAACAGTTTTAAGATAAGTTTTTCTTGACTTATTAGCCATAGCCTTAGTTCTATTAACCTTAACTCTCTTCTTAGATGATTTAATATTTGGCATTTCTAGACACCTCCCTATTTATAAATATGGGTTAAATTTTACATAAGTATCATGGACACCGTTTCCAATAATAATCATGTTTAACAGCATAATATAAAAACAAAAGCACTTAAAAGTGTGACACTTCTATTTTTATCACAGGTGTAATGATCACCCATGTTTTTAGTATAGAAAACCTATACTACAAGCCTATCTAACATTTTAGCATTTTTATTACAAAATTGCAATAGTAATTTTAAAATAATATCACGAATTTTTTCACCGTTTTTTGTGCATACTGATTGAAAAAGGGGAGAATTACTATGAATATTAGAACAGACCTTGCCTTAGAGGGCATTTCGTCAGCAAAAGTTCACGAGGGAATTTCACAGACTAAGAGAGGAAAAGCCTTTAAAATTACTGAAATATATATAAAAGAAGATGTACATGGCGAGTCAATCGGCAAGAAAAAAGGCAAATATATCACACTTGAGGGAGAGGCACTCAGCAGATTTTCCGATAATTATAAGGATATGACGCTAGAGTTTGCAAATGAGCTAAAGGAGCTTCTTCCAGAGGGACAAATTCTTGTGGTGGGACTTGGAAACAACGATATTACTCCCGACGCACTTGGTCCACAGGTATCTGCACAAATTCTTGCAACAAGGCATTTGCGTGAGGAACTTTCCGATGAGGACGAGTTTCTTGCAAGTTTGCGACAGGTGAGCGTTATGGCGGCGGGCGTTTTGGGGCAGACAGGTATTGAAACTGCTGAAATTGTCAAAGCGTTAAGCGATAAAATTACTCCGAAAGCAATTGTTGTAATAGATGCCCTTGCTTGTTCGGACATAAAACGTCTTGGTACAACAATTCAGCTTTCAGATTCTGGAATATCTCCTGGAAGTGGTGTTCAGAATAAACGCAAGGAGCTTTCACTTCAAACACTTGGGATTCCTGTAATCGCCATAGGAGTGCCTACCGTTGTTGATATGCATACGATAGTTGAGGGACTTACGGGGTATGCTGTCAACGAGAAAATGCCAAACATGATGGTTACACCACGAGATGTGGACAAGCTGATTGAACGTGCTGCAAGGCTGATTTCATGTGGAATTAATCTTGCCTTGCACCCAGAAATGACGTTCGAGGACGTAGAAAGTCTTGGGTAGAAGTTGCTTATAACAGGATAAAACGAGGTTTACTCTTAGTAAAAGGGATATTGTTCCTTTGTAAATCCATTACAGTAAGAAGTCCAGAGGAAGTTTCCTTTGGACTTCTTATTGTAATACTGCTGAGTTTATTCAGTAAAAATTTACATAGATTTAATTGACTATTTACATATATAGCAGTATAATTAAAATAACTAAAAAAAATAAGATAATGCTTAATTATAATGTTAAGGAGTATTATTATGGGTAAGAAAATATATGATAACCGTGAACTGTCTTGGCTTAAATTTAATGAGCGAGTGCTAGAGGAAGCTGAGGATAAAACTGTTCCTCTACTTGAAAGGCTTACGTTTGCTACTATTTTTCAAACTAATCTTGATGAGTTTTTTATGGTTAGGGTTGGCTCTATATTTGACCAAATGATTGTTGATAAGGACTATACAGAGAACAAAACTAAGATGACAAGTCAGCAACAGCTTGATGTGATATTTAAAAAGGTTCGTGAGATTGAGCCACAAAAGGATATGGCATACAATAATATCATGCATGAACTTGGTAAACAGGGTATAGAACAGGTTAAATTTGAAAATGCAACTGATAAGGAAAA
>CAZSZG010000025.1:17337-20798 GCA_964610805.1 uncultured Oscillospiraceae bacterium | reverse complement strand
CTTATTCGTATAACAAGAAATGCTGATATTACCGTTGAGGAGGCTCTTTTCGACCAAGAGGTTGACTTTAGAGATGTTATGGAGGAGCTTATTAAGAAAAGAAAAAAGCTTGCACCTGTAAGGATACAGCTTTCAAATAAATTCAGCCAATCATCTTTGGAATATCTATGTAAAAAGCTTAATTTAGGTGAGAACCAAATTTATTATGCTAATGCACCACTTGATATAACATTTACCTTTAGGCTTGCTGATTTATCTGATAATGAAAAGCTAAGATATGGAAAGCTTGTACCACAAAAGCCAACCTGTGTTGCATTGACAAGACCGATGATAACACAGATTAAGACAAGGGATTTAATGCTTAGTTTTCCGTATGAAAGCATTAAGCCTTTTATTCGATTACTTAATGAGGCATCAGTTGATAAGAATGTTGTGTCAATTAAAATCACGCTTTATCGCCTTGCAAGGAATAGTCAGGTTATTGAGGCTTTGGTTAATGCTGCTGAGAATGGAAAGAAAGTGCTTGTACTTGTTGAGCTTAGGGCAAGGTTTGATGAGGAGAATAATATTGGTTGGTCAAAGCGTTTACAGCGAGCTGGTTGTACTGTAATATATGGCCCACAGGACTTAAAGGTTCACTCAAAGCTTTTGCTTATTACAAGAAAAGTAGCTGATAAGGTGGAATATATAACGCAGATAGGTACTGGAAATTATAATGAAAAAACAGCCACACTTTATACAGACCTTTCGCTTATGACAGCAAATCCTCAAATTGGTATTGAGGCTGGTAAGGTTTTTGACGCACTTTCAATTGGTACGCTTGTTGAACAATCCGAAAATCTGCTTGTAGCACCACTTTGCCTACAAAATCGTGTGCTTGAAATGATTGGTGATGAAATCAACCTTGCAAAAGAGGGGAAGCCTGCTTATATTGGGCTGAAACTTAATTCGCTAACTGATAAGGTTATAATAGATAAGCTGATTGAGGCATCACAGTCGGGCGTTAAGGTTGAGCTTTTGGTGAGGGGAATATGCTGTTTAATTGCTGGTGTTAAGGATTATACTGAAAACATCACAGTTATGAGCATTGTTGGACGTTATCTTGAGCATAGTCGCCTTTATATCTTTGGCACAGAGGAGCGACAAAAGCTTTACATTAGCTCTGCTGACTTTATGACAAGGAACACGTTAAGACGTATTGAGGTGGCTACACCTATTCTTGATGAGCGAATACGGAAGAGAATGTGGACTATGTTCAAGACCATGCTGTTAGATAATGTTAAGGTAAGAGTTCAAATGCCTGATGGTAAATATATCCGTCAGACTAATCCTAAAAAGTCTAGCAAGAAACTTAATTCTCAAGAATATTTCTTTGAGGAGGCTATAAAAAAGGCTGAAACGAAAGAGGTAACGGCTAAAAGGAGAAAGGTAGCAACAGTTAATAAACCTAAAGTATCCCCAGTTAGTAAATAAATTAATAATATACAAAAAACACGCTGACTCTTAATATGAGAATCAGCGTGTTTTTATTTTTAATTAGTAGCATTAGCTTTTGGCTTGCAAAGCTCGTTCAAACCCTCTTTAGTGAGTGGCTTGCCCCATAAAAACCCTTGTATACAGTCGCAGTTATGAAGTTTTAGGTAATCAAGCTGTTCGTCATTTTCAACACCTTCAGCAACAACGAAAATATTCATTTGATGAACAAGAGAAATTACTGGCCCAACAATTTGCTTGCTTTCATTGCTACTATTGATATTATCGACAAAGGTTTTATCAATCTTCAGCGTGTCTATCGGTAACATTTGCAGATAGCTTAAAGAAGAATAGCCTGTCCCGAAGTCATCAAGTGCAATTCTAATTCCCATGTCTTTAAGCTTATTCAGTATGTCAATTACATAATCCATAGAGGAAATAAAAACTGATTCTGTAATCTCAAATTCAAGAAAGTTTGGAGGGAATTTTGTTTGGGAAAGTATAGATTTAACCATATCCAAAAACGATGCGTCCATAATCTGAACAGAGGATATGTTAACAGACAAGATAATATCACATTCTCGCTTGCTTTTCAATTCCATAAATTGAGTGCAAGCTGTTTTCAAAATCCATTCGCCTAAAGGAATTATATATTTAGTTTCCTCAGCAATCGGAATAAAGTCCAACGGGTTGACAACACCAAGTTCAGGAGATTTCCATCTGACAAGAGTTTCAAAACCCCTCAAGGATTTATCCAAATTATATTGTGGCTGAAAAACAAGAAACATCTCATCTTTTTGTATCGCAGACATCATCTTATTTTCAAACTCCATACGCTTAGTAATTTCTTCATTCATCTCCTTTGAGAAACGAACAATACTGTTTTTACCAAGATCTTTAGCCTTATACATGGCAGTATCAGCACATTTTAAAAGGTCTACTGAATTATTCCCATCATCAGGGAAAACAGCAACACCAAAGCTTGCAGTAATAGTGAATTCGGTTTTTTCAAGAATAAACGGCTGTTCAAGCACGTTTTTCAAGGACTCTAAATAAGTAAACATTTCATCTTCCGACAAGGATTGTTGAATAATTAAAGCAAATTCATCTCCACCTAAACGACCAAGCATATCATTTGCATTAATTAAAGCTTTCATTCTTGATGTTGCAGATTGAAGGAGTAAATCACCAGCATGATGTCCCATTGTGTCATTTACTCTTTTAAAATTATCTAAATCAATGAAAACTACTGATAAATCAGTAGGAATATCTTTGGCTCTATCTATGAGATAATTAAGTCTACTAATCACCATTTTTCTATTTGGAAGATTAGTTAATACATCATAGAAAGCAAGATGGTTAAGCTTTTTCTCATTGTCCATCATGATATTATTATAATCAACCAAAGTTTTGTTTTTTCTTGAAAGCTCCTCTTTAGCCAATTCCACATCATTATAAAGCCTGACTAACTCTTGATTTTGCCGAGCCTCCTCCTTGTATTTGGTATGAGCTTTTTTGTAGTAGTGGTATATAATCGAAATTATGAAACAACCTATTAAAGGCATGATAATACCAGGTGCAGAGTCCATGTTCCCAGCTATTAAAAATCCACGAGTAGCCATAAATGATGCAATTACATTTAAAATAAGAGCAGTGATATACCCTTTTTTCATAAAATCTAAAACTAATTTAATTGAAACAACATTTAATAATTGTGCAATAACGCCAACAATAGCAGAGCGACTGATAGAAATATTATTAAAGGTTAATATAATAAACTCTTTATTGCTTGACATTTTAGCGAGAGTAAACTGTATAAATACAAATAAAGCGATAAGAGATATGTATCTTATATTCGACCAAATTTTATTTTTAGGGGAAGTCGTTTGTTTATTCAAATGTTTATCAACAAAGCTTACCTTATCTTCTTTCAATATTATCCCCCTATCTTCTAAAAAGTACAAATATTATTAATTATATAACATCAA
>CAZSZG010000025.1:13012-17237 GCA_964610805.1 uncultured Oscillospiraceae bacterium | reverse complement strand
AGTTTAAGAAAGGGGTTAAAATGAAGATAGTAAAAACAATCAGCGAATTGAGAGATATTGTTAAGTCTTGGAAATCACAAGGGTTTAGTGTTGGTCTTGTGCCAACTATGGGTTATCTGCATGAGGGACACCAAAGCCTTATTAAAGCTGCATTGGAAAATGACAGAGTTATTGTCAGCATTTTTGTTAACCCAATGCAGTTTGCACCAAATGAGGATTTAGTGAGCTATCCGAGAGATATGCAAAGGGATTGCAGTATCTGTGAGGAAAGTGGTGTTAATATTGTCTTTGCTCCAGAGGCAGATGAAATGTATGATGAGGGCTTTTGTTCGTGTGTTGATATGTCTGTTTTAACTGAAGCTTTATGTGGCGTGAGTAGACCAAAATATTTTAGAGGAGTTTGTACAGTCGTTACAAAGCTATTCAACATAACAACTCCAGATAAGGCTTATTTCGGGCAGAAAGACGCTCAACAGCTTGCAGTAGTAAAACGTATGGTTAAGGATTTGAATATGAATGTAACCATTGTTAGCTGTCCAATAGTTCGTGAGGAGGACGGGCTTGCTATAAGCTCAAGGAACACTTATCTTAATGCAGAGGAACGCAGGTCGGCATTGATTCTAAGTAAAACTATAAGGCTTGCTCAAGGCTTGGTTCAGGCCGGCGAAAAGGATGTAGAGGAAATTATAAGGGCAATGAGAGGGAATATCGAAACAGAACCTCTTGCAAGGATAGATTATGTTGAAATAGTTGATGCAAACACGATACAAAGAGTGGATACAATTGATGGGCAAGTGCTGGTTGCAATTTCTGTTTATATTGGAAAAACAAGGCTTATTGATAATTTTACAACTTGATATATAAAAAGTAAGGAAGTATGCAAACAATAATTCAAGGCTATCTCATTTGAGATAGCCTTTTTAGCGTGCATATTATGTTGTATCTCCGATGAATTTATAATGGGACGCTGTCCCAAACTCTGCCAGATGGGATAATCCCCTCTGGACTCCTCATAATAATGGGTTTCCAAAGGGATAATATCCCTTTGGTGGGGTTTGGGGCAAAGCCCCATTAGAATCCGTCGAAGACACCTTATTGTCGCCTTTATCTCTCTAATCTTTCTTGTACGTTGCTATTATTTCTCCAATATATAGCTTATGAAATGGATCGGAATCGTAAAATTTTAATTTTGATTTATCTAAAAACAAATCACTTTCAATATTGTCTGCATAAATTTTTTTGCAGATGAAAACCAAATTCGCCTCAGCAAAAGTAGTTGTTCCATCAATAAATTCAGGTGTCAAGCCTGTTTCCTTTGCTTTATCAAAATCTCTACCTGAATGTGAGCCACAAAATCCCAATGCCTGTTTTTGCTCATCGCCAAAAAATGAAATTGTAAAATAATCATCTTTCTCAATAAACTCATAGGTATATCTTGACGGACGAACCATACAGGTGAACGTTGGAACTCCCCAAGTTTCGCCCATTTGCCCCCAAGAAGCAGTCATTGTGTTGTAACTTTCGCTATTCCCGACAGTAAGCAGATACCACTGCTTGCCAATCATTTTAAACGGATTTAAGTCTAAATCCAGCAGATTTACTTTAGAAAAACTCATAAAATTCTCTCCTTAATCTATTTAATTAAAGGTCTAAATATAATATATTCATAATATCACAAAGATAGAATTTTTACAAGTTTTTAGGGCAGAATAAATATACTATGCGTGCTTTAGAACTGATTTATATTGCAGTCTAAGTTTATCCGTAATTAATGCGATAAACTCAGAGTTAGTTGGCTTTCCTTTACAAGTGTTAACAGTATAACCAAAAAATGCATTTAGCGTATCAAGATTACCTCTATCCCAAGCAATTTCAATTGCATGACGAATAGCACGTTCAACTCTTGACGACGTAGTCATAAACTTTTTCGCAACAGTTGGATAAAGCTGTTTTGTTACACTTTCAAGCAATTCTTTATCATCTAGTGAGCATAAAATAGCTTCTCTTAGGTAATGATAACCTTTAATATGTGCTGGAACGCCGAGCTGATGTATTACTTCCGTTACAACAATTTCCATGTCCTCTGGTGGTGAATTATGAGCTGTTTTATTTTCAGGAATATTGCCATCTTGAGTTAAGGAGATAATTCTATCGCCTAGAGTGCTAACTTCAAATGGTTTTAACATAAAGTATGCTGCACCATTTTGCATAACCTGTCTTTCTATAAATGGATTATCATATGCAGAAGTTACAATGAAATAGGGCTTTGTACCACCAAATGTAGATGCCTTCTTAATTAACTCAATAGCATCAATATTAGGGAGAATTGCATCAACCACGACTACATCATAAGAGCCGTTTTTGATAGCATCCAAAAGGACATTTCCATCTTTTGCACGAGTTACAACATGAAGCCCTACGTTTCTCAAGTTACTTGCACAAGCAATGCCATACTCAACACTGTCGTCACCGATTAGAACTTTAATTTTATTAACCATTATTTTGCCTCCTGTTTTTTTCTACTTCCATATAATACCACGGCTTGGTTCAAAAAACAAGCATTTTATTAAAAAAGTATGTCATTTCTTAGAAATTTGTAATAATAAACAAAAATTATTTGATAAATAATACAGAAAAACATTATATTGCACTAAAATTTATTAATATTTTATGACAAAAGATAAACAAATTATTTCTTATTAGCCAATAAAAGTAACAAAATATATTTTTATACAGCAGAAATGAAAATTTGTCCTTTTATATTTTTATCTAATTCAACATTTTATGATAAGATTTTTTGTAGAATTAAATAAAATTATAAGCAATCATGAAAACAAGGCTTTTTACTAAATACTTATAACTGATTATAATTTATACATCGGCAATAAGTATTATCAAAAAATAATATTAGCAAATTTTCATCATTTATTCTACTCTAATATTTTAAAGCTAAAAGCTTATATTATTAATGATACAGAATGAAAACTCATTTGTAAATGAAAGGAATTATAAGATGAAAAAAATAATTAAAGGGTTTAGTTTTGTAACAGCTTTTACTTTATTTAATATATGGGCATTGACGGCTTATTACTCAGCAAAGCTTCCAGATAGCTATTATATCGCCAATGGAGATAAGCTTTCGATAAATACAGCCATAGAAATAGACGCAGAAATTCAAGACAAAGCAGTTCAATCTATCGCAACCGAAACACTTCCTCTATCACAAACAGCTACCTTAAAGCTTTTTGGATTATTTCCTGTTAAAAATGTAGAGGTGCTTGAAGTTGAAACTCCCGTACTCATTCCAGGTGGTAATCCATTTGGAATAAAGCTCCTAATGGAGGGCGTAATGGTGATTGGAATGGGTGAGGTTGAATGTGGTGATGGACGTATTTGCCCAGCAACAGAGGCAGGCATAAAGCAAGGTGATGTTATAACATCAATAGATGGAAAGAAAGTTAATTCTAATAATCAGCTACAAGAGGTAATTGCAGAATCTGATGGAAATTCAGTTAACGTACAACTTAATCGTGACGGAAAAGAATTAGCTTTTGAATTAATACCAGTATACTCAGAGCATAGCAGAGCCTATCAAGTCGGTATGTGGGTTCGTGACAGTACAGCAGGAATAGGCACCATGACTTTCCACGAGCCTTCTAGTGGTGCTTTTGGAGGTCTGGGGCATCCTATATGTGATATAGACACAGGTGGCGTGATACCTATTTCTAGTGGCGAGATAGTGAACGTACAAATTAACAATGTCAAAAAAGGCTATGAGGGCATACCTGGAGAGCTACAGGGTAGTTTTATTTCAGGTGATGCGATAGGAATACTAAGTAAAAATAACAAATATGGTGTCTTTGGTAGCCTCTCAATAAAGCCAGATGCAAGAAAAGCAATGCCAATGGGTTTAAAACAGGACGTTGAAGTTGGGGATGCAACCATCCTAACAACAGTAGACGGGATAACTCCTAAGGAATATAATATAAGCATTGAAAAAATTGATTACAGAAATAATGACACAGCAAAAAACATGGTAATAAAAATTACAGATGAAGAGTTACTTGAAAAGACAGGTGGAATTGTACAGGGCATGAGTGGTAGTCCAATTATTCAAAACGGCAAGCTAATTGGTGCAGTTACCCATGTTTTCGTAAACGACCCCGCTAAGGGTTATGGCGTTTTTGCCGAAAATATGTACGAACTAGGCTTATAAAATTAAAGC
>CAZSZG010000025.1:0-12912 GCA_964610805.1 uncultured Oscillospiraceae bacterium | reverse complement strand
GGGTTATGGCGTTTTTGCCGAAAATATGTACGAACTAGGCTTATAAAATTAAAGCTTAACGAATTATTATAAAACAAAAAACTGCCTATTACAGACAAGTTATATGCTTGTCTGTAATACATATAACTTAAAAGTTAAAGTTTACAGAGTTGCACAAACGTCTATAAAGACAGTTTAATATTATAAATATATTAGCTTACTATCTGCTATCTTCGCTGAAACCACTTTCAACTAATCCAACAAGAGCATCTACTGCAGACTGTTCATCAGAACCATCAGCGATAATTCTAATTGCAGTACCTCCAACGATACCTAAAGAAAGGATACCAAGCAGACTCTTTGCGTTTACACGACGTTCTTCCTTTTCAATCCAAATTGAAGATTTGAATTCGTTAGCCTTTTGAATAAAAAAAGTAGCGGGTCTGGCATGCAAGCCAACCTGATTTTGTACCATAACATCTTTTACATACATATTAACACAACTCCCTAAATTAAATTCGATAATTAATATACCAATTAAGACTGGCAGAAAAAAGTCTAAACCCAATGCTTTGTGATTAAAGTATATTGACATTTCAAATTCTTGAAAAGTTAAGTTACTTTGGATTTCAACATTCCCTTTTTATTTTCTTTGCTAATTAACATTATACAAGCTAATTATTTTATAGTCAACTTCAAAAACGCATATTTGTGCATTTTTGAGCAAAAGTTCTACGCTTTGTTTATACCTATTATAAATATTCATTCAATTTTTGTTAATATTCACGAAGAAATAATTCTCATTTTAACATAATAAGGTAAATTATTTAGTTTACACAGTTTTCAACATCTGTTTGTATAAGCTTTTTACAAAGAATATTTCCAAACTATTAACTTAAAATGTATAAATTATAGATAAAAAGCTTAGAAATTATTAAATACAATTATTGTAACTAACTATCATCAAGTTAAAATTATTATAACTTTTCATCTACTGATAACTATTTTTTATATTTTTCATATAAATCTGGACGCTTTTCTTGGGTGATTTCAACGCTTTTTTCATGTCGCCAGTCGGATATGTTTTTGTGATGTCCTGACAAAAGTATGGACGGAACTGTTTCATTTTCCCAAACCTCAGGGCGTGTATACTGAGGATACTCTAAAAGTCCGTTAAAATGGCTCTCTTCCTCGAAACATTCAGGGCTTGATAAGACACCATCACACATTCGAGCAACGCTATCAATAAGCACAAGTGCTGGAAGCTCTCCACCTGTTAAAACATAGTCGCCAATCGAGATTTCCTCATCAACAATTTTGTCAATTATTCGTTGGTCAACACCTTCATAATGCCCACAAATTATGAAAATATCCCTCTTTAATGACAACTCAACAGCTTTTGTTTGCGTTAAAGGTATTCCTTTTGGTGTCATATATATAGTATGCGGTTTACAGTCTAGCTGTTCACACACAGCCTTGTAGCAGTTATATATTGGCTCTGCTTGCATCACCATACCCATACCACCACCATAAGGAACATCGTCAACACGCCTGTGCTTGTCCATCGTATAATCACGAATTTGCACACATGACACATCAATCACGCCTTTATTCCTTGCCCGTCCAACAATGCTTTCGGATAAAACTGTTTCGCACATTTCTGGAAACAGAGTTGCAACCCTAATCCTCATCAAAAAGCCCTCTTAATGGTCTGATTTTCATTGTAGCATTATCTATGTCAGTTTCAATTACAACATCGGCAATCGCTGGCACAAGGTAGGTTCTGTCCTCTCCCTTAATGCTATAAACATCATTTGCACCCGTTTGCAAAACATCATCAATTTTCCCGTAAAGCACATTGCTATCAACATCATAAACGCTCAATCCAATTAAATCCTGTACGAAATATGAGTCCTCTTCTAATTCTACATCATCTCTATTCATGTATAAAATGGAATTTCTAAGCTTATTTGCATCATCAATATTATCAATGCCCTTAAACTTTAGTATTGCCATATTTTTATGAATTCTTGCATTCTCTACCTCAATTATTTCTTTTTTATCGCCTAAATATAATTCATCAAACTCACACAAAAAATCAACAGAGTCGCAATAGTGCATAACCTTAACTTCACCTTTTAAACCTTGTACATTTACAATTTTTCCTATTTCAAGAAACTGCTTTTGCATAAAAATCCCCTTTCCAGCTTATAAAAAAGCCAAAACGCTATATAATAGTATAAAAAAACTAAGTATCAGCCCGTATCTTTAAAATAACCATAATAAAATCTATTATACCACAAAAAAGCCATAAGAGAAAGAGCCAAAAAGAAAAATGTTCACATTTAATAATTAAAGCATAAAAACCCTCCTTGTCAGCAGCTTTACAGCCAACAAGGAGGGTATATTTTACATTATAAAAATTAAAAAGTTATTTTGTAAGAATTTTTAGTAATCCTGATACATCAAACGAATTAATAACTCCATCACCATTAATATCAGAATTTTTTGGTGCAGGTAGAGTTTTTGTTGCTCCTAAAATATACTTTTTAAGAGTAAGCAAGTCAGCAATATTTATCTTTTCATCGCCATTTACATCACCTAAAACGACCTTACGTCCCTCTGGTTCAGTACCAAATACAAGCGTATCATCAAGATAAACAGGGGCTTTTAGGGTTAAAGTATAGTCTTCAACTAAGTTTTCCCTACTGAAATCATTCGTTGGGTCCCAGTTGCTGTTATAATCTTCATCTTGTTCAACAATAAGTGCGAACTGCACCTCACGACAACCGAATAGGGGATAGCCGAACCAGTCAATTTCAACATAATAAGTACCGTTATCGTCCCAGCTATAAGGACCACTAACATTCACAGGACCTTCATAAGAGGCTTCGTTTTGGTCGTAATATTTTTCTATTCGCACATCATCAATAGTTTGCCCAGCCGAAAGAAGCTCCTCAATATTGAAGAAGTATCTAAATTTAAGATTATCCACATATCTAGGAGGTAGGAATGTATCAGAGTAGAGGTTAAAAGTAACCTGTGTACGCTCTAGATTTTCCTGTTCAAGCTTTCCTTCAATATAAAATTCAGTAATCTCACCTTTCATAGAAGCTTCAGTAGGAGGGAAGTTCTCCATTGGCTCATGCCCTAAATCCTCACCATAGAAGTGATACAATCCAGCACAAGCACCAGTAAACGCAGCGTTATAGTCCACTGCAACCTCATTATATATGTAATCCTTAGTAACATCATTGTGGTAGTCATCTTGGTCAGGTCCGCCAACCAACGCCCCCCAAAGCACATGAGTTTGAACAGCAGGGTCATCCATGCTGAGTGTTGTTGAGCCATGTGACGCACGGTGGTGAGGATTTTTTGCAGCAGTATCGGAATATCCGACGATATACGGACGGTCCATAGGATTCTTACCCATGATATATTCCATCTGTCCCTCTGCCCAATCTGCAAACCTCATATCGCCAGTTTCCTTTGTATAAACCAAAGCACAAAGCTGTGCAGCAGTGTCGTATCTTGCCGAACCGTAGTTATTAAGCATAGCAAATCCAGCAGGAGTCTGTGCAAGATATGTTCCGTCGCCTGTATCTAAATGTGGAATAGTTCCACCCGACCAGTATTCAATATTCCATCTGAATATATACCAATCTCTTTCAGTATTTGTGATAGGTGCAAGCTTTGCGAACACACCACCCCAAATTGTATCCCAGCAGTGAACCCAAATATTCTGCCAATCGTTGCCAGTATCCTTGATAATTCTCTGCATATAACCAGTATAATCCTGTGAGCCATTTTCGTTTAAAGTATCGCTCAAAGAAATAATTTGGTCTATGTAATTCCAATCGCCTGTACATTCATATAACCAAACGGCAGCCCAAGCAAGCTCGTCATAGTCATAGCTAGAGGTGTAGAACCCACCGTCATAACCCAAGCCTCTGTTTTCAACAGCAAAGTCATAGAGTGCAAGAGCCTTAGTAAGACTTTCCTCAGCATATTCAGGGTCAGAATCCTTGAAGTTCAGATAATTTATAGCAAGAGAAGCAGCCGTTCCAGCACACATATCCGAAGCAGGATTATCAACTGTTGCAAAGTATGCAGGTCTTGCAAAGTCAAGCAAAGCCTCATTCTGCAACTCAGGAGGATTCCAGTAGTTATGGTCGATATTACCCTCACCAACTTGATAACAGAAAGCGATTACATCACCATTTTCATCAAGATAAGTGGACTTCATATAGAAATCATTGAACCAACGGATAATATCCTCAGCGTGTTCCTGTTGTCCTGTTTTTTCATAAGCATCACGGAATTCATAGTATCCCCAACCAACAGTTGAAGCAGCGTAGCAACCAGGAAGCCCAAACTTAACGTGGTCACCAGCGTCATGCATACCACCACTTTCGTCAATAGTTCCGTTACCATCGGGGTCAAGTATATCTCTATACTCTTCAATAAATTCTTCTGAAAGATTCGTGCCTTTCATATCTTCACCCATAGGCTTGAGTGGAATTGTAGCGTCCTCCGTATGGCAATCGCCCCTCCATTCAAGGTTACCCCCTGTAATTCCAGAGCCACATTTATTGGCATCGTAGAAGTATAATGACATTTGTAGAGCCTTTGCGAAATTAATTTCAACATCATCATACGCATCAGTGGTAGTTGTTGCTGACAGTGCAGAAGTGCAGACAGAAGCAACCATAACTGCTGAAACAGCAAGCATGCTTACCCTCTTAAAAAGACTTGATTTACTCATGTATCCCATTCCTTTCAATAAACTTTACATAAAAAGCTCATTATGTTAAAAACATTTTACTAATAGATAGATTATATTACATTTTCATAATAATTACAAGGGTTTTGCAATTATTTTCAATATTTCTCACAAAGATTTTATATAATAGCAAAAAATCCAACACGTTTATTGTAAGAAATGATAAAAACGTGGCAACCTTTTATGGTTGCCACGCAGTCTTACGCTTTCAGCCGAGTTTTTCTTTCAATCTATCAAAAAATGATTGCCTTTTCTGATAATTTTTATCAGTTAGTGAATTTTCAAAGCTTTTAAGTAATTCCTTTTGCTTTTTCGATAAGTTCTTAGGAACTTCAACCACGACCTTAACATACTGGTCGCCCCTATCAGTTCTGTTTAGCTTTTTTATACCCTTATTTTTTAGACGGAATGTAGTACCGTTTTGAGTACCCTCACCGACGGAGTATTTAACATTACCATCAATAGTAGGAACAGTAATTTCATCTCCCAAAACAGCTTGAGTATAAGTTAATGGGATTTCACAGTGAACATCAAAACCATTTCGTGTAAACACAGGGTCAGGTCTTACAGTGATACCAACATGAAGATTTCCACTTGGTCCGCCATTAAGTCCAGAGTCGCCATTATTAGGAACACGAAGAACCTGCCCATTATCTATACCTGCTGGAATTTCAACATTAATAGTTTTTTGTACACGATTTCTTCCACTGCCATTACAGCTTGAACAAGGGTGAGTAATAACCTTACCCTTACCATTACATCTAGGACAAGTTTTTTGCGATTGTATTATTCCAAACGCTGTTCTTTGTGCAACCTTTACAACACCTATACCCCTACAATCAGGACAGGTTTCAGCCGAATATCCACTTGCAGCACCACTTCCGTCACAATCGCTACAACGTTCCATACGGCTAACTTTAACATCTTGTTTTATACCGTTACAAGCGTCCATAAAGCTAATATTTATATTAGTTTGAATATCCTGTCCCCGACGTGGAGAGTTGGCATTTGCTGTTGCACCACGAGAGCCACCACCAAAAATACCACCGAATATATTATCGAATATATCGCCCACATCGTTGAATCCACCATTAAATCCACCTGTAAAGCCACCTCCACCACCACCATATGATGGGTCTACTCCTGCGTGGCCAAACTGGTCATACTTAGTCTTTTTATCAGCATCAGAAAGCACCTCAAAGGCTTCAGTAGCCTCCTTAAACTTATCCTCAGCCTCTTTATTATCGGGATTAAGGTCGGGGTGATATTTCTTTGCAAGCGACCGATATGCTTTTTTTATATCTTCTTCTGATGAGCCTTTACTCACACCTAAGACTTCATAATAATCTCTCTTATTTGCCATAACTTACCTCCTGAAAATGTAGGTACGGACATTCCATCCGCCAGTTTTGAGTTTCATTCTTGCAGGTGAAAATGGTTTTCGCTCCTACAATTCGGGTAACCTTGTTTTCAAGGCTTTTGGGTGGATAATATAATCCACCCAAAAACAACATTTTGATTAACTTAAACTTCGGTATAATCTGCATCAACAACACCGTCATCTGCGTTACTAACGTCTTCAGGATTTGGTTGTTCAGCACCGCCGTCCTGCTGTGGAGCAGCCTGTTTATAAACCTTTTCTGAAAGTGCATAGAAAGCCTTTTGTAGCTCCTCAGTCTTAGCCTTAATATCATCTGTATTATCAGTTTTAAGAGCCTCTTTTAGATCATTACTTTTAGCCTGTATAGGTGCTTTATCTTCGTCAGTTACCTTATCACCAAAATCAGTCATTGATTTCTCACACTGATAAACAAGGTTTTCACCAGCATTCTTAGCATCAACAGCCTCACGCTTTTTCTTATCCTCATCTGCATATCTTTCAGAGTCCTTAACAGCCTTATCGATTTCGTCCTTAGACATATTTGTTGAAGCAGTAATTGAAATATCCTGTTCCTTTCCTGTGCCTAAATCCTTAGCAGAAACATGAACAATTCCGTTTGCATCTATATCGAAAGTAACCTCAATCTGTGGAACACCTCTAGGAGCTGGTGCAATTCCATCAAGCTTGAAAGTACCTAATTGCTTATTATCATTTGCAAACTCACGTTCACCTTGTAAAACATTAATATCAACAGCAGGCTGATTATCAGCATATGTTGAGAAAATCTGTGTTTTCTTTGTAGGAATTGTTGTATTTCTTGTAATCATAGGAGTGCTTATTCCACCAGCAGTTTCGATACCAAGTGTAAGAGGTGTAACGTCTAGTAGAAGTAGACCTTCCTTGACATCTCCACCTAGAACACCACCTTGATATGATGCACCAAGAGCAACACATTCGTCAGGGTTGATACCCTTAAATGCTTCCTTGCCGATTAAATCCTTAACTGCGTCTTGAACAGCAGGAATTCTTGTTGAACCACCCACAAGCAGAACCTTATTCAAATCGCTTGCTTTAAGTCCACTATCTTGCAACGCTTGCTTAACAGGACCCATTGTAGCCTGTACTAAGTCAGCAGTTAACTCATTAAACTTAGCCTGTGAAAGTGTTAAGTCAAGATGCTTAGGTCCATTTGCATCAGCAGTGATAAATGGTAAGTTTATATTCGTTGTAGGAGTTGAAGAAAGCTCAATCTTAGCCTTTTCAGCAGCCTCTCTTAGTCTTTGCATAGCCATATTATCCTTTGATAAATCAATGCCATCTGATTTCTTAAATTCTGCTGTCATCCAGTTGATAACCCTTTGGTCGAAATCGTCACCACCAAGACGGTTATTACCAGCAGTTGCAAGCACCTGTTGAACACCATCACCCATTTCGATAATGGAAACGTCAAAAGTACCACCACCTAAGTCATAAACCATAACCTTTTGGTCCTCTTCCTTATCAACACCATATGAAAGAGCAGCAGCGGTTGGCTCATTTATAATCCTCTTAACAGTAAGCCCAGCAATTTGCCCAGCGTCCTTAGTAGCCTGTCTTTGAGCATCAGTAAAGTATGCAGGAACTGTAATAACAGCCTCTGTAACCTTTTCACCAAGATATGCTTCAGCATCTGTTTTTAGTTTTTGCAAAATCATTGCAGAAATTTCCTGTGGAGTATAGCTCTTACCGTCAATATCAACCTTAAAATCAGAACCCATATGACGCTTGATTGACATAACAGTTTTATCAGGATTGGTAATAGCCTGACGCTTAGCAACCTGACCTACAAGTCTTTCTCCTGTTTTTGTAAAAGCAACTACTGAAGGAGTTGTTCTTGCACCCTCAGAGTTTGGAATAACTACTGCGTTTCCTGCCTCCATAACTGCAACGCAAGAGTTTGTTGTACCTAAGTCAATACCTATAATTTTTGCCATAATAATCATCCTCTCAATGTAAATAAATTTAATTTATATCAACCATTTAGTTTGGATTGCGAAGTTATTAATTTGCAACGACAACCATTGCATAACGTATAACCCTATCACCGAGCATATAGCCCTTTTGATAAACCTCACAAATTGTGTTTTCTTCAAAATCCTCATCATCCACACGCTTAATAGCATTATGCAGATTAGGGTCGAACGGTTCGTTTAATGCCTCAATTTCTTTAACATTCATCTTTTCCAAAATTGATTTAAGCTGATTGAAAATCATTTCAATACCAACTCTATAATTATCATCTGAACATTCTGTTTCAAAAGCACGTTCAAAATTATCAATAACAGGAAGTATCTCCGACAAACAGTCTATTGTAGCGTCGCTATAAGCATCAGCCTTTTCCTTAACCGTACGCTTTCTGTAATTGTCATACTCCGCCATAAGCCTTAAATATTTATCATTTGCACAAGTAAGAGCCTCCTCAATTTTCGCTGCAAGCCCATCATCTTCTACAACTTCAGTAATATCGACATCAATATCGGTATCCTGAGTTTCAGTTTCATGACTTTCAGTGGATTCTGCATCCTCTGGAATTATATCCTTTTCATCAATCACTTCTGCTATCATCCTTTCCGCTAAAATCATCATCTTCTGATATTAAATCTGTAATCTTCTGTGTAAAATATTCCAAGTAAGGAATTATTTTTGAATAATCCAGCCTCATTGGACCGATAATTCCTAATGAACCAGCCTCTTTATTACCTTTTTGATATTTTGAAACTATAAGACTTGAGTTACCTATAATAAAGCTATCCTTTTCATCACTAAAAAGAACCTTAATCCCTTCAAAACTGTTATCAATCAAAGCCATAACATTATTCTTATTCTCAATAAAGCGAACAATCTCCATTTTATCAAGGTCATCACGATTGAGAAGATTTTTCTCTCCGCTGACAGTCACCTCATCATCACGCAAATCCTTTGACAGCTCATATATGCCTTGAACAAGTGGCGAAAGAGTAACCATATAAGCTCCAAGAGCAGTAATAAGGTCATCAAAGATTTTATCAGAAAGATTTTCAATTGAAACACCATGAAGATTTTCTTGAACATATTTGCTGAAAAAATCAAGATGTTGCTTATCTAAATCAAACTCAAGCCGACAAGCCTTGTTCTTTACACTTCCACTTGAGGTAATAAGCAAAATCACATACAGCCGTTTTCCTGTTGGAATTATCTCAACCTTAGTTATAATTGAAAACTTAGGAGTTGAGTTACTAGCGACCGTTGCACATTTAGTAATTTCAGCAAGTGCAGTAGTTGCATTTTGTATTAAAAGCTCTTCAGTAAACAGTTCTTCAACATTTAGCAAATCATCAAGCTGTTGTTTCTCCTCATCAGAAAGAGAACGGTTTTCAGCAGAGATGCTATCTATATACATTTTGAATCCACTAAATGTAGGAATTCTACCAGCCGAAGTATGGGGTTGCTCAAGCAATCCGAGCTGTTCAAGAATTACCATATCATTTCTGACTGTCGCTGCTGACACGTTAATTTCAGGAAGTTTAGATATTGCTTTTGAGCCAACTGGTTCTCCAGTCAAAATATATTCGTCAATAACAGCTCTTAGAATTTTTAATTTTCTGTTATTCACTTGAAATCTAACCCCCCCTTATTCTCAATACTGTTGAAGTTTATATTTGAGTGCTAGCACTCTAACTGATTGAGTGCTAAATATAATTTAACACTATAATTTAATTATGTCAAGGGGAATAAAAGTTTTTCGTTGTTTTGCACAAAGAAGTCAACATAAAATCAGCTATTTTGCACAAGAAGCACAATATGGAATTTCATAATTTCGTTTTGGCATTGTCGCTATTGACTTTTTATAAAAATTTGTTATAATAAAGGAATATATATTGATTTTGAGGGAATTTATTTTCCTATATTTTAATTGCCTATTTAGCATATCTTATAACAGTAATAAATAGTTACTTTAACTAAATATCAATATATATAATTTAGAGTAAGATTATCTTATTTTAACCTAAAATTATTAGGAAACAACTAAATTATGATAACATAAAAAATATAAAAGATAGTGCAAACAAAAAACATTGCACATTTAAGAAATCATTATAAAGGTGAGTAATGAACAATAAAAAAGAACAATATAAGAGAATAATTTCGTTTTTCTCTGCAGTTATTATTCTAACATTAACAACTGCTACTTTTGGTTATGTGTGGTATGAATACTACGCAAGCGATATTATTCTTCCTTTTTATCGAAAGGGAAACTGGCTACTTGTTGGCGTTTATATGATTTTAACGCTTTTGTTTTTCAAGGTATACGGTGGATTTAAAATCGGATACCTCAAGAGAGCTGATATGATTTATTCGCAATCGCTTTCGATTTTATGCGTTAATGCCTTTAGCTATCTGCAAATAAGCCTTATTGGGCGACGTATGATGAGTTTAATGCCAATGCTTATAATGACAATGGTTGACATAGTTATTATAATCGGTTGGACTTGGATTATGACAGCACTGCACTCAAGAATTTATCCTCCACGACGGCTTATTATTGTATATGGGAGCAAGCTTGCTGAAAATCTTGTTAGCAAAATGAGTTTGCGTGTTGACAAATATATTGTAAGTGCCTCTGTTAAGGAAGAGGAGGGGCTTGAAGAAATAAAGGACAAGCTTGTTGAATATGACGGTGTGATTATTTGCGATATTTCGGCTAATTTAAGAAATAACATATTGAAGTTTTGCTTTGATAATTCAATAAGAACTTATATTTCGCCAAAAATATCTGATATAATGCTTAGGGGTGCTGAGGAAATCAAGCTGTTTGACACGCCGTTGTTGTTAAATAGGAATTACGGCTTGACATTTGAGCAGAGGATGTTTAAACGAGTTTTTGATATAGTATTTTCAGCAATCGGTTTTGTGGTGGCACTGCCGATAATGCTTGTTATTGCACTTGTGATTAAACTATATGATGGTGGGCCTGTTTTCTATAAGCAAAAAAGGCTTACTATAGATGGTAAGGAGTTTTTTGTTTATAAGTTTAGAAGTATGATTATAGATGCTGAAAAAGATGGAGTTGCAAGGCTTGCTTGCGATGATGATGACAGAATTACACCTGTGGGTGCTTTTATTAGAAAGGTTCGGTTGGACGAGCTACCACAGATAATAAATATTATAAAGGGTGATATGTCAATTGTTGGTCCAAGACCTGAACGCCCTGAATTAATGGAGCAATATAAAAAGGATATGCCAGAGTTTGAGTTTAGGTTAAAGGTAAAAGCTGGACTGACGGGCTATGCACAGGTTGTTGGGGTATATGATACAACACCTTATGATAAGCTTAAAATGGACTTGATGTATATTGAGAGCTATTCACTTTTGCTTGATTTAAGAATTATGCTTATGACGCTTAAAATTATGATTTTCCCAAGCAAAAACAATTCAGATGAACAAAAATAATTATATAAACGGAGAGAGAATATGAAAATTACAGCAGTTATTATGGCTGGTGGACGTGGTGAACGTTTCTGGCCAAAGAGCAGAAATAACTTCCCAAAGCAGTTTCTTTCACTGACAGCAGATGGCGAAACTATGATACAAAAAACTGTGTCAAGGCTTTTACCTTTGGTTGCGTATGAGGATATTTTTATTGTTACTAATGAAAATTATGTTTCTGTTGTAAAGGAACAGCTACCAAAGCTACCAATTGAAAATATTCTTGCAGAGCCTATGGCAAAAAACACTGCACCATGTATCGGCTTTGCAGCTATGGTTATCAATAAGAAGTATGACGATGCGATTATGCTTGTGCTACCGTCAGACCATCTTATTAAGTATGAGGATATGTATATTGATACGCTTAAACAGGCGATTAGGGTTGCTGAAGAGGGCAAAAACCTCGTAACTATTGGTATTACACCAACTTATCCAGAAACAGGTTATGGTTATATTAAGTTTGCTAAACATAAAGATGACCAAAGTGCTGGCGTTTATGAGGTTGATAAGTTCGTTGAAAAGCCTGATTTAGATACAGCAAAAGAATATCTATCGTCAAGAAAATATCTGTGGAATAGTGGAATGTTCGTTTGGAAGATTTCTTCCATTATGGATAATTTCAATGAGTTCTTGCCCGACATGAAGAACGGATTGCAAAATATAAAGAACGCTGTCGGAACTGATAGCTTTGAACAGGTTCTACACGATAGCTTTGAGAGCTTTAATTCCGATTCAATCGACTTCGCAATCATGGAAAAGGCAGACGATATTTTTACAATTTCAGGTAGCTTTGGCTGGGATGATGTAGGTAGCTGGCTTGCCCTCGAAAGAATAAATCGAACAGACGAACACGGCAACTATATGTCAGGCGATGTAGTCACAATCGGTACAGAACGTTCTATCGTTTGTGGTGGAAAAAGACTCGTTGCTGTCGTTGGTATTGAGGATATTATTGTTGTCGATACCGATGACGCTATCCTTATCTGCTCAAAGGATAATACACAAGATGTCAAAAAGGTTATCGAAAATCTAAGGATTTGTAATAGACGTGAGTTGATTTGACGTATTGCCTTACGGCATGAGGCTGCCGCCTCAAACTCCGCCAAGCTTTTTGAAAAAAGCTTGAGCAAAAACTTTTGTGTTTGTGTGTGGTGTGCCGAATTGTTGGGTTAGTGTGTGGATTAATATATAAAATTAAAAGTTTTTAATCCAATTTTTTTCAAAAAATTGGCGAGGGTTTGGGGCGAGTAGCCCCATAAGCCGA
>CAZSZG010000024.1:0-23996 GCA_964610805.1 uncultured Oscillospiraceae bacterium | reverse complement strand
GTATTAACTTCAATGATATTATCCTCAATTTTTATTATTTCCACAGCTTACTACTCAATCGGTGTTGTTAGCAAGGCAAGCACACGCAAAACCGTTGATAAACGACTTTATCAGCTTGAAACAAAAATAGAAGAAAATGAAATCGAAACAAACTTTATTTTAGAGGAGTTTTCTTCTGATTATGAACACAGGGCAAGTATTATCTCTATGCTGATTGCTCAAAACCCTACTGTTCTTGATAATGAAATCGCATTAGAGGAAATGAAGTCACTAATTAGTGCTGATGAGATTAGTGTTACTGATGAAAAAGGTATAATAAAATATAGCACAAATCAGCATGATGAGGAAACAACTACTGATTCTAGTTTTATTAATGCAATAAAAGATAAGAGCTTTTCTGACACGATAATTTCAACTATTGATAATAACCTAGTGTTAATTTCTGGAACATCAAGAATTGATAGTAATGGTATTGTACAGATTGTATATACACCCGAAAAGTTGAATAAGGCATTAGCTTACTCGGATATTTCACTTGTAACATCTGAATATCCTCTTTATAAAAATGGTAGTACAGCAATACTTGACATTAACACATACAAATATTTAAGCCATACAAATTCTGAGGTTATCGGGTTAACTTCTCAGTTTAATGAAGATGATTTTGACTTTGAAAATAAATCAGGAGATTTCTACTCGAAAGTAAATGGTAAAAAGTCATTAATAAGATACTCTGTTCAAGATGATAAAATTATTCTGGGCATTGTTCCAATAAGCGAAGTTTATTCCAAACGTAATATTACTACAATATGGCTAATCGTTACAAGTGTAATCCTAATTATGTCATCGTATCTTTCTGTAAGAGCATTTTATCTCAATCACTGCCAAAAAGATAATGTTGATGAAAAGTAAACAGGCAGTCCTAAGAAAGACTGCCTGTTTACTTATATAAAATTAAAATTGGAGGGGGAACTTTGTTAAGTATTACCTTATCGCCTCTTCTAAAATTACTTCCAAATCAATATCTCGATTCTTTCTCGATACTGTAATTGTTATTTTGTCGCCTACCTTATGTTTGTTCTTTATTTCATTGAATTCAGAGTAAGTAGTAACTGCTTGATCTTCTATACCGATTATAACGTCTTCAGATTTAATTCCAGCCTTATCTCCTGCACCGTCATTATTAACGGAAACAACATATATACCCTGTGGAAGATTATTGAATCTAGCTGTCATTTCATCAATTTCCTGACAGAATATGCCTAGTGATGGCCTGCCAGTTACATATCCCACATTTATTAAGTCATTAATTATCATTCTCGCCTCAGTTATAGGAATTGCAAAACCTAATCCCTCAACGCTTGAGTAATAACTTGAGGATATTTTAGCTGAATTTATTCCAATTACTTGCCCATAGCTGTTCACCAAAGGTCCACCAGAGTTTCCTGAGTTTATTGCAGCATCGGTTTGAATAAGGCTCATAGTTCTATCATCTATTGTAATCTCTCTATCAAGTGCTGATATTATACCACTTGTTACAGAGCCAAATAGTTCAAATCCTAATGGGTTTCCAATTGCAATTGCTAGCTCTCCTACAACAACTTCATCGCTGTCACCAAATTCTGCTGCTGTTAAGTCATCAGCTTCAATCTTTAAAACAGCAAGGTCAGTTTGAGAATCGCTTCCAATTAGCTTTGCTTTATATTGCTCCTCATTTTCCAGTACAATCATTATTTCAGTCGCACCCTCAACAACATGACAATTCGTAACAATATATCCGTCTTCCGTCATGATTATTCCTGTGCCTGTTGCTGTGCCACCCGAAAGTGTTGACGAAACTCCAACTACTGAGGGCATTACCTTTTCAACAATTGCAGGAATACTCAAGGCGTCTTCTCTTGATGCAAGTTCAACCCAATCCTTTGCTTGAGCCGAATCACTTAAGCCAACATTCTCATCATTAGTCGATTTCTTAGAACTGTTGCTATCTTCAGATTTATCTTTTTTCTTATTATTATCACCAAATGCAAAAAACTCTTCAACCTTTTCAAATGGCTCGTTTTCATCAACCCATTTGTATCCCGAAATTGAACCTACTGAAATGGCTGCTACAAGAACAAACGCTCCAATTGCCTTGAATAATCTTTTCACTTTTTTCTTCTTTTTCAACTTAACTGTGCTATTATTTTCATCTATTGGAGTATAACTTACTTCACTTGTTTGGTTAATCTGGCTATCAATGTTATTGTTAACCATATCATCTTTATTATCTATCATAACTGACATCCTCTCTATGTTTTATTCCATTTATATTTTCAGGCTATACTTATATTATAAACTTTAATGTGATAATAATATGATAGTCTTTTGAAAAGAGAGCCAAATAAACATACATTAAGATTTCACAATATCATTTATTTCTAAAGGAGCTAATATGTTTAATCTTCCTGAACCTGTGCTAATTGCACTAAAAGAACTAAATATTAATGGATTTGAAGGGTTTATCGTTGGTGGTTGTGTACGGGATTTGCTACTAAAAAGAATTCCTGTTGACTATGATATAACTACAAATGCATTGCCGTTGCAGATAAAAGATATTTTTAGCGAATACAGAACAATTGATATAGGAATAAAGCATGGTACGATTGCTGTTGTTATTGGTGAAATGCAGTTGGAGATTACCACCTATCGAATTGACGGTGATTATGATGATAAGCGTCACCCATCAAATGTCGTGTATTCCCAAAATATCACTGAGGATTTATCACGCAGAGATTTTACAATGAACGCAATTGCTTATCATCCACAGCAAGGTATTATTGATGTTTTCGATGGGCAAGACGCTATTATACAACGTAAAATAGTTTGTGTTGGCGATGCAAGACTTCGCTTTCAAGAGGACGCTTTGCGAATTCTTCGTGCTATGCGATTTTCATCACAGCTTGGTTTTCAAATAGAAAATGAAACAAGCGTTCAAATTCATGAGTTAAAACATAATCTTCTTGAAATATCCTCTGAGCGTATTCATGTGGAGTTGGATAAGCTAATTATGGGCGACGGGGCGTTCTCTGTGCTTACTGAATACAGCGATGTAATAGCTGTTGTTATTCCTGAAATCAAGGATTCAATCGGCTTTGAACAACATAATAAGTACCATAAATATGACGTTTGGGTTCATTCAGCCTTAGCTGTTGCTTGTGCTACTGAAAATAGAGAAGTTCGTTTGACAATGCTTTTGCATGACTCAGGTAAACCTGCTTGCTTTACTCTTGATGAAAACGGTTTTGGGCATTTTCAAAATCATGCAGAAGTAAGTGCAGAACTCGCTGATACGGCTTTAAGACGTTTGAAATATGACAACAAAACCATTGAGGAGGTTGTTTTACTTATAAAATATCACAGTCGTATGCTTGAAAGCAAGAAAAGTATTAAGCGTGTAATGTCAAAGCTTGATGAAAAGACTTTTTTTAACCTTCTTGATGTGCAAAGAGCCGACAATAGTGCGAAAAAAGACTTCTGCCTTGATAGGTTGGGGGATTTAAATAAGGTTGAACAAATTGCAAGAGAAATAATTGCAGATGAGGATTGTATCTCTCTTTCTTCTTTGGATATTGATGGATATGACTTGCTTGATATGGGCTTTAAAGGAAAGCAAATAGGAGAAATTTTAAGCCAGTTGTTAAGTGATGTTATTGATGGCAAAATGACCAATAATAAAAGCTCATTAATGGAAAATATAGTTGAGAAATACAATGTATTGTAATTTGTCAATAGAAAATTTACAAAAAGTTTACATTTAACCATTTACTTTAATAAGGTAATATGTGAAAATTAGATGATTAAGGTATATAACCCTTTATTTTATATGTATGGAGGTATATTATGGGCAATTCTAATGATATTAATAACAGTTCTTTTCAAACTCTTTTTGAATTAAGCCCTGCTATCATTGCTGTAATTGACATTAAAAAAATTACCTTCAATAAAATAAATAATGCTTTTGTTGAAATTTTGGGGTATAATAGAGAAAGCTTAATTGGTAAAACTATTAATGATGTGAATTTGATTTCCGATATTTCTGCGATGGATAAAGTAATTAAATGTATAGAGAATAAGGAATATATACGCAATTTTGAGTTGAAAATTAATACTCACAATGGCACTATTCATTGTAAATTGCACGGCGATGTTTTGGACAAAGCTACAAATAAAGAATATATTATTATAATCTGCAACTTAACTAATCAAAAAAATATTGAAGATGAACTTAAAAATGCCGAGTTTAAGGTTATGGCAATATTTGATACACTTCCAATACAGGCTTGGATTAAGAATACTGATGGCGTTTATCTTGATGTCAATAAGGAGTTTGCACGCACATGGAGTAAAAACTTTGAGCAAATTCTTGGCTTTACTGATAAGGATATATTCCCTACTCAAACTGCCGAACAATATCTTAAAAAAGATAAGCTTGTAATGGAATCAGGTGAGCGAACTTATTTTGAGGAAATTGTTGAGAATGAAAATGGAAAGTTTGTTTACGAAACTTATAAAACTCCTATTCGTAATACAAATGGGGAAATATGTGGAACATTTGGTATTTCGCAAGATATTACTAATAAAAAAAGAGTCGCAGCTGAATTGTTGAAAGCAAAGGAAAATGCTGAAGCTCGTAGTGAGGCTAAAAGTATGTTCCTTGCAAATATGTCACATGAAATAAGAACTCCTTTAAATGGTCTAATGGGGTTTTTACAGCTTTTAGATAACACTCAGTTAACTCAACAGCAGACGGAGTTTGTCAATAATATTAAAATTTCTTCAAAGCTTTTGAAAACTGTAACTGATGATATTCTTGACGTATCTAAAATTCAAGTTAAGGGTATCAAGCTTGTGAATACACCATTTGATTTATGTAAAGCTATTGAGGACGCTATTATACCTTTAACTGCAAATTTATATAATAAAAACCTTGATATTAATCTGTTCATTCGTCCCGATGTACCTAAATATGTGTTAGGTGACTCCACAAAGCTTAAACAGGTGATTTCAAATATTTTTAATAATGCCGTAAAATTCACTGAAAAGGGTAGCATTTTTGTTGAAGTTACACTTGATAATACTAATGAAAAAAAGTATGAAATTTCATTTAAAATTAAAGATACAGGGATTGGAATTTCACGGAAATCAATTGATGAAATATTCACACCTTTTAAACAGGCTGAAAATACAATTCATAACAAATTTGAGGGGTCTGGGCTTGGATTATATATTTCTAAGGCTATAATTGACGAAATGAATGGTACTATCAGAGTTAAAAGTAAGGTTGGCATGGGTACTACCTTCACTTTTACAGTATGGCTTGAAAAATTAAAATCAAAGCCAAAATACAGTGAATCTGATTATTCACTGCTTAAAAATAAAAAAGTTCTGGTTGTTGGGAGTAATGTTGTAACTAATAATATAATAAAAAGCTATCTAAATGAAAAAGGTATTATAACTGTTGAAAATAGAAATAGTTCTGATGCAATTGCTAATATTTTAAAAAATACTGAAGATATTTATGATGGATTCTTCATTTCCCACGACCCATCTGACATTAAATCCCATGAGTTTACTTTTGCAGTAAAATCAATTGATTCCACTAAACATACACCATTGTTTCTCATATCCCCACGAAAAGCAATTGACAATTTACCTTTTATTAAGGCAAATAATAATGTTGAAGTAATTTATAACCCTTTTAGAAAAGCTGACCTTTATAACTCCCTTATGAAAACTTTTGGTAATGTAAAAGTCAATGGCACAAATATATTACAAACTAATCCTACAAATCATAACCTGCCAGCACCTTCCTATAATGATATAATAAGAATTCTTATCGTTGAAAATGACCAGTCAGCAATAAACACACTTATTACCCACCTTCCAAGTGAATTTTATCATTGTGATATTGCTCTTAATGGGCAGGAGGCTGTAATTGCCTTTGCAAACTCGGATTATGATATTGTGCTTATAGGTTGTAAAACGGCGTTAATGGACGGATATGAGGCAACAAGGCAAATTAGACAGATTGAGAGTACTGTTAAGCATACTCCAATAATTGGATTAACTGCCCACAATAATCAACATGAAAAAAACAAATGTTTTGCAGCTGGGATGGATGAAGTGATTCATAAGCCTTTGGATTTTGATATCCTAAACGAAATATTGAAGAAGTATGCTACAATATCTCTGCTATACTCAACAAAAACAAGGGCAAAGCATTATATGGAAACATTGTTTAGCGATGTTGATTTCTATCCCGAAAGAAAACAAAAAGTTATGATAGTTGATGATACGCCAATGAATTTAGAGTTGCTAAAAATTGCTTTGGCATCTGAATATGACATTACTGTTATAACAAACGGTAGGGACGCTTTAGATATTGCTATTAAAACTCCTCCTGATATTATCCTTTTAGATATTGTCATGCCTGGAACGGATGGTTATGAAGTGCTTTCAAAGCTTAGAGAAGATGAAAAAACTAAGGATATTCCTGTTGTTTTTCTTACTGCAATGCAAGATATCGAAAGTGAGGAATATGGGTTAAAACTTGGTGCTATCGACTATATTAAAAAACCTTTCAGTATTCCTATTGTTAAAACAAAACTTAAAAATCATCTTGATTTGAAGAAATATAAGGACTGTTTAAAAGAAAATTCATTTATTGATTCCCTTACAAAAATACCTAATCGTCGTAGGTTTGACGAGGCATTGTCTGACGAAATGAAAAAAATAAACCGTTCCAGTACATGCCTATCACTTCTTATGATAGATATTGATAATTTCAAGAAATATAATGATACATATGGGCATCTTGAGGGTGATGATTGCTTAGCAAGGGTTGCTAAGGAGTTGAAAATAAGACTCAAGCGTCCAAGTGATTTAGTTGCAAGATGGGGTGGAGAAGAATTCACTTGCTTGCTACCTGAAACGGATAAAAGAGGGGCTATTAAGGTTGCTGAAAAACTTAGATTAGCGATTAAAAGCCTAGCAATTGCTCATGAAAGTTCTGAAGTTTCCAACGTAGTTACGATTTCTGTCGGAGTTGTGACTTTATATCCTGATAATAAATACTCAAAGGACACCTTGCTTAAACAAGCTGATGACGCCTTGTATAGAGCCAAAGCAATAGGCAAGGACTGTATATCCTTGTAACAAAAACAACGATTAAAAGGAGAAAATATGACTGAAAAAGAAAAAATGATTATCTCTGAACTATATAACCCTGATGATGAGGAGCTTAGTAAACGTAGATATAATGCTAGAATATTGACAGAAAAGTTTAACAAAACATCAATAGCAGATACAGAAGAACGCACTGACATCTTAAAAAAGCTTTTCGGCTCAACTGGTGATAAAATTTATATTGAGCCAACATTTAACTGCGATTATGGCTGTAATATTCATGTTGGTGAAAACTTTTATGCAAACTATAACTGTGTCATTCTTGATGTGTGTGAGGTTAATATCGGTAAAAACTGCCTTATTGCACCTCAAGTTGGAATATATACTGCTACTCACCCCATTAAAGCAAGTGAGCGTTCTCTTGGCTTAGAATTAGGAAAGCCTGTTACAATCGGCGATAACTGTTGGATTGGTGGCAATGCTACTATAAATCCTGGCGTTACACTTGGGGATAATGTTGTCGTGGCATCTGGTGCTGTTGTTACAAAAAGCTTTGGTGATAATGTTGTAATCGGTGGAAACCCAGCAAGGATACTGAAAACTATTGAAGATTAAACCTATACGAAAAAATATCCGTTACTCTAAATTGAGTAACGGATATTTTTAATCTTAACAATTATTTACTAATCATAGACTTCTTTTTTGCAACTACATCAAAAACATCTATTTTCTTATCAGCGTTTAAATCCTCAGCAATAGCTGATTTCTTCGCACCAAGAACTGACTTCTTTATGTCCTTTAATGTAACTTCTTTCACTGGTGTTGAGCCGTCTGGTTCCATTCCTCCAACCAACTTTCCATCTGAATATACGCAAATATTTGCAGTTTCTGCTGGAACTCCTGTAAATGCGTCATCAGCCATTTCTAAGCCTTCATGGCTCCAATCGTCATCTGGAACCCATTTATTGTCTACATTATAGCTTCCAATCGCAAACTGATATTTCTTATTTGAATTTGCTATTGCATACTCTGGCCATTTTACCTCAATATAATAAGTAGATGTATCCTTATACTGGAATGGCCCTGAAAGCTCTGCCGCAAAATCAGTTTCTGCAGAAACCTGGTCGTAATATTGCCTAAATTCAAGATCTTTTTTATCAAGCGAACTCATTCCTGTTGAATCAAAAAAGTATCTTACTGAAATATTTTTATCAGCAACAGGTGCAGTGCCATAAACAAAGAAAGTTACAGCAGTTACCTTGCCGTCATCAATACCGAATGCCTCAACCCAATATCTGATTTCAGTAGCTTCTTCACTTTCAACAGGTGGGAAATCAGGCGTGACTTTCATTGTATCATCACCAAATAGCGAATAAAGTCCAGCACAAGCACCTACAAAAGCTGCATTATAGTCAATTGTAACCTCATTAAAAATCCAGTCAGCAGTTGTGTCATTATGCTCATCATTAGCACCAGGTCCACCAACTAATGCACCATATAGAACGTGCTTTTGTTCACGAGGGTCTTCAGCCATTGTCAAGCCAGATGATGCCCTGTGGTGAGGATATTTCGCTGAATTTTCACTATATCCAACAATATAACTTCTGCCAAGAGGGTTATCACCCATTATATATTCCATCTGCCCCTTAGCCCATTCACCATATTTAGATACGCCATTATGCTTATCATAAACAAGTGCCATTAGCTGTGCAGCTGTGTTGTATCGTGCAGAACCCCACTGGTTTAGGAACGCATATCCACCTGGAGTAGTGTACTGTGTCATCCATACATCAACAGTTTTTCCAACCTGACTCCAAAAATCAATATCCTCATATTCCTTGCCTTTATATGTCTTATATGCACCAACAAAGTCCTCCCTATCGTCAGCCTCAGCAAGAACACACATTACTCCACCCCAAACATCATTCCAGCAATGAACCCAGCTTGATGGAGCGTAGTAATCAAGATTATCAAAAATTATATCAAGATATTTTTTTTCTTTTGTTATAGTATAAAGCCATACTGCTGCCCAACAATAGTCATCTTCCCATTTTAGTGAAGTATAAAAACCACCTCCACCGTCACTTCCACAATCCTTATTCTCTGTTTCTATCGCAAAATCAAATAATGCAGTAGCATAATCAAGACATTCTGCCGCATATTCTGGGTCAGTATCCTTGAAGTTTAAGTAGTTAATTGCAAGTGATGCTGCTGAATTTGACACACAGTCAGTAGAAGCATCTTCAGTAGTAGCAAAACGTGCAGGTCTAAACATATCCCCTTGAAGTTCAGGTGCACTCCAATCGCTATGGTCTATCTTTCCATCTCCAACCTGATAGCAAAATGCAACAACCTTACCACTTGCATCTCTGTATGTACTTTTCATAAAGTAATCATTAAAGTAACGCAAAACCGTTTCAATATGTGCGTCCTGTCCAGTTTCTTTATATGCATCTCTGAACTCATAATATCCCCAACCAAGAGTTGAACCCGAATAAGCCTCTGGTAAGCCAAACTTTACATGGTCGCCCGCATCATGAAATCCACCAGCAACATCAACAGTTCCGTCACCGTCTGGGTCAAGTATATCTATATTTGCAGAAATAAAGCTCTCCGACATATTGGTATACTCGCTGTCTAGTGGAAGTGTTGCATCTTGAGTATGGCAATCGCCCCTCCAAGAATACTCGTTGTTTTCTGAAACCCCTGTACCACACATATTTGCATCATAAAAATAAATTGAATACTGAAGTGCTTTCGCAAAATTTACTTCTACATCAACAGCCTCAACCTTTTCTCCACTCATTCCAATCGGAAAAGCTAATGCAGTACATAAAATCGCAGAGCAAGTTGCTAATGCTTTAACCTTTTGTGTAAATAACCTCTTCATAGTTAATTCCTCTCCCTTAAATATTTTAGGTTTCCACCGACTATAAACTCACATTTCTATACCCCATAATTATACAACAAAACCTTGAACTTTTCAAGTATTATTTTATATAAAATGCTAAATTTATAACATTATTATATTCACTCTGACTTTTAAATATAATTCTTTACTTATATAGTTAAATGTGTTAATATATTTGTAGATTAACAAGGAGAGTGACACAAATATGTATGAATCAAATGATATTCTAAATGGTATATTTGGCATTATTTTATCAATTCTAATTTTAATTATTATAATAATCAGCTTTTTTGTTCCACCAATCCTGACAATTCTCAATATCCGAAATTTATTTAAAAAGAACCCAATCAAGGAATCAAATGTTGACCGATTAACATTTATATTAGGAATAATACTTTCACCGTTATTATGGACAGAATTTTCACAGTTAGATTATGATAAACCTTTATTCGTGGAGATTGGCAGTTTAAGTAGTGCTTACCACAGCCCTATTGCCTCTTGGCATGAGCCAACAATTTTATTTTTAGCATTTATAGCAATCTTAGGATATTTTATATTAAGAATAAAACTTGGAAAATTATCACCTATAATGTCCATGCTTTGCATATCTTCTATCTACATAGGCATTGCACTAAGCAGTGTTTTCATTATTCAAATGAGCAAAAACATTTTTCCAAATTTCATGTGTATCTATATGATACTTTTTCCTGTTAACTATATCCTTTGTTCGATAAGGCTTATCAGAAAAACGGTTAATATTGAGGTTCAACGAATAAACAAAAATAAAATTACATATAAAAGTGCCTTATTAACATCATTCAGCAAATATCTTGAGCGTAGTCTTGGTTGGTATCTCATTCCCTTTATTCTAGTTATTCCATTATTAGGAATTCAATTGATAATACTTATATTATTCGGACAAAAGCCAGACGCAATAATCAAAGCCTTTACTGAAACAAGTGATTGGACATTCTCACAAAAGGTATCTCCACCACCAGTTGAATATGAGGGGCATTATCTTTGTACAGTAGCTGTAAATGGGCATCCACAGCTTGTAAAACCAACAAGATGTGGAATAAGATACGGTGTGAAAATAGTGGTTAATCGTCAGTTATGCATAGCTAACGCATTTGAACAGTTAATACAAGAGAAAACTCCAAAGCTACACAAATTTATCAGAACAAATTATGATAAATACGGGTATCCCTTATCAAAACACATCACAACAGCAAAAAGAGCAGATTTTACATATTTAGTAATGAAACCATTGGAGTGGCTATTCCTTTTCGTGTTGTACTTTTTCGATAAAAATCCCGAAAATAGAATCGCTATGCAATACACAGGAAAATCTAAACCCTTGAATTAATCCTTATCAAAGCAGTATTCCTTAACCCAATCATAATCACGTTTATTCTTAACGCACCATTCCAAAAAGCCCTTAGTTGACATATCCTTATCAAATCTCCACCAGTCATTATAGAGATTAAAATAATACTCATACTCCTTATTTATGTCATCGGGCAACTCACAACTCTCCAAAATTTTCTTAAGATTATCAAGAAGCTCATCACTTCTCTCTTTATCAATCAAACAGCAGTAAGGCATATGATGTGAGCCATTCCACAGCTCATATAGAAACGATTCCACCATTAAATGAATTGTTTTTTCATCATCCTTTTTCTGCTCAAAAGCTCTTTTCAGCATTTTCTTATCACCAGTAAGCTGATAATACCATCGCATTTGTGGCATTTTATTCTCTTCACAATCCACAGCAAGTATTGCAATAATGCGGTGTGAGAAAGGAAATTGTAGCTCTGATACTTCCTTTGTATCCAAATAAAGCCTGCACATTTCGTAACAGATACTTCTTTTCATATTGTCATCAAGAGAATCAAAATATTCCATAAGCTCTTCTAACTTCTCATTAGCCTCTTTTTTAAGGCCTCTCTCCCTCAAGTCATAATAGCTATTATATTCCTTTTTAAAAAACTCATCATCAAACAAATACATATTTATTTTCTCCCCCACCAGTAATTATAAAAAATTATATTATTACAACACAAGCGATACATCTATAAACTTGTATCGCTTTTTTGTTGACTATTAAATGCCTTTTGCCATTTCTAAAACTATTTCAGCGACTCTTTTTGCTGCAATTTTCTCAAACTCATCAAATGACATTGCTCCCTCATCGTCAGCGTTATCAGAAATGCATCTAACACTAACGAACGGTGTTTTATTCATAAAAGCACAATGTCCAACAGCAGAGCTTTCCATATCTACTGCATAAGGGTTATATTTTTCAGCGATTTGCATTTTTATATCATTACTAGATATAAAAGCCTCCCCCGAAACAATTCTTCCCACAAAGCAGTTTATATCGAATTCACCGCATAACTTTTGAGCAAGCTTAATCAGCTTATCATCAGCCTTAAATACACTGCAATAAGGAGGATAATTCTCTAAAAATCTCAATTCTAAGTCATGTGGCAGAACCTCATTTGATATAACGACATCGCATACCTTGACATCAGAATTCATCCCACCAGCAATACCAGCGTTTATAATTGCATCAACATTAAATCTATCAATCATAACCTGTGTACAAACAGCCGCATTCACTTTTGCAATTCCACAACAGGCATTTATAGTTTTTACGCCGTTAATCTCATTAATATAGAAGTCAAACCCTGAGTAATTTTCAACCTTTGCCTCACCCAAAATACTTCTTATGTCAGCAAGCTCTGATGGCATTGCTCCAATAATTCCGACTTTTTTCATCTGTTATAATCCTCCAATTAATAAAACAGTGAAGAACCGTTTCCGGCACTTCACTATTCATTGCAGTAATACTAGATTGCTTCTACAAACTCTCTAGCAATTTCCTTAGCCCTAGCAATTTCTTCACCATTCGGCTTAAACACAACTCTTAAACTATCGTCAAAAAGCTTTAACCCTAAAGTTTTAACCCTTTCTTCAAGAGCCTTACAAGCCTCACCACTCCAACCATATGAGCCAAATATAAAGCAAAGCTTTCCTTTGTTTGTGACTGCATCTATTGATGAAATCAAATCCCAGACAGGTTTAAGTGCATCACGATTGATTGTTGGCGAGCCAAACATAATTGCGGAGCTTTCCTCAATTGCATCAAGCAATACCTTAGTTTCCGTTTCAATGATATTGTAAGCATTAACCTTTACGCCCATTGCCTCAATTTCATTTTTAATCGTCATCGCAATCTCTCCTGTATAGCCATAAGCCGTTACATAGAAAATTGCAACATTTTTTTCTCTTTCTACTGGAGCAGACCATTCACGATATAAGCTGATAGCCTTTTGAAGTTCCTTTTGCAAAACAGGCCCATGACTTGTACAAGCAGTATCAAAGTCCAACTTATCAAGCTTGTCCAATCCGGCCATAACGAATTTCTTAAACGGACCAAATATTGCAGTATAATACCCCAAGAAAGCTTCTTCATAAGCCAAAGGATAGGTAATGTCATCATCCTTTATCATCGGTTCACAATAATGAGAACCAAGTACATCACAAGTAAACACAGTCTTTCTGCTCGGTAAATAGCTAAACATTGAATCAGGCCAATGCAAATTAGGAGCAGTAATAAACTCCAATTCCAAGCCCTTACCCAAATCAAGCTTATCCCCTGTTTTAGCAACTTGTGCATTAAAATCTACATTTGTGATTGACTTCAAATTCTTAATTCCAGCCATTGTGGAAATAACTGTAACATTAGGATTGATTTCAACCAAATCTGCAACACTACCTGAATGATCAGGTTCAGTATGATTTAATATGATATAATCAATCTTTTCAAGCGGGCAGATTTCCTTGATATTATCAAACAAAACATTCTTAAATTTGTTATGCACAGTTTCAACCAGTGCAATCTTTTCACCCACCACTAAATATGCATTATATGATGTCCCATACTCAGTAGTCATAATAATATCAAAGACACGTAAATTAGGGTTAATCGCACCTACGAAATAAACATCGTCCTTGATTTTTAACATAATTTTCTCCTATTCAGCCTTTGTAAAGTTGCTCTTGTCAAGTCCACATACTGGGCAAACCCAATCATCAGGAATATCTTCAAATTTAGTACCAGGAGCTATCCCACCGTCCAAGTCGCCAACTTCCTCATCATAAATATATCCACATACACATTCATATTTTGCCATAATATTCCTCTTTTCTCCGCATTTCAAATTTAATAAAATAAAACCTTACATCACCTATGCGGTTGGTGATTCCGAAAAATTGCTTAATTAATTTAACACTTTTTAGTGTCCCTTACATTATAGCATTTATACATAATACTTGTCAATAACTTTAAAACAAAGTTCTATAATTTTCTGTTAACAGAACCCCATAAGATAACTAAAATCTTACAATTTCGCCCTCTAGCTGAAGTCCAGCACCAATAGCGTTTGATTCATCAGTATCAATATGCATTGCACGAGCAAAGTTTTCAGATACTCTTACCACAACATCGCCTAAAATAGCTTTTCTGTCCTCAGTTTCAACCTTAACCCAAACAATTTCCTTATCTTTAACATCAAGTTCAACTGCGTCCTCTGGTGTTAAATGAATATGTCTTTTAGCGATAATAACGCCCTCTGAAATGTCAACCTCACCACATGGACCAACTATTTTGCAAGCACCAGAGCCTTTAATGTCGCCTGATTCTTTTATAGGTGCAGATATGCCGATTGAACGAGCGTCAGTAGCAGACAATTCTACCTGTGTAGATGCACGTTCAGGGCCTAATATAGTAACGCCAGCCAATTCTTTTTTAGTGCCGACTATTGTAACTCTTTCCTCACAAGCGAATTGACCTGGCTGTGATAATTCCTTTTTAAATGTAAGCTTTGCACCCTTTCCGAACAAGGTTTCCAAATCCTCCTTGCTAACGTGTAGGTGTCTTGCAGATGTTTCAATAATAAACTTTTTTGACATAATTATTAACTCCCTTAAATATATGATTTCTTTAATTTTACTACTTTTTTTGCATTTGGTCAAGTCCTTTAGCGTTTTTTCAATAGATATAGTTTGTATTGTTAACGTTGGTTCTTTTTTTCGTTGCTTTCTCTCAATCTAATTACCCATTTTATTGAATATATGCTTTAAGTAATAGTCTTTTAATTATCAAATTCACAGATAAATCCAATTTTACCAGAATATTTTGGTGAACTCGCCAATAGTTCTTCTGGAGCATTAAATAGATAAATTTGTTTTGTGCTATCATAATATTTCACTAATCCACAATCATTCTGGTCATTTTCCCACTCTTTATTTCTATAATCATAATCTGGAGCTGAATATTCCCAAAAGTTATCAAGAGGACTAGCTACTATAAAACTACCATCTGCATTAATCCACCTTGAAGCGAAAAATTCTTCCCCAATCCATTCGTTGTAACGATATCCAACGTAAAAACTTATATTTTGCTTTTCCTCTTTTGCAATCTGTGTTGCAACTATATCCTGTTCATCTGGAGATGTAATTGTAGCCAAATATCCACCTTTTTCCTTGCAAAGTGCCTGTGCTTCTGCCCAAGTTATATCCTTTTGAATAAGCTCATAACGATGCCCAGCAGAAGTGTGAACTCCTGTTTCAAGAACTGAAAACAGTTCCTCCATAGAATACATACGTTGAGGATGAACACCCTGTTCTATGTTGAATAACGCATTAATTTGTTCATGGAAAACTCCCTCTGAAACTGTTTCGCCCTCCCAACGATATTCCTCAATTGGGATACCGTCCTCATCAAGTATATACCTATATTCATCATCCATGATAAAGAAATATTCGCCTGTGCCAATTTTAGAAAATTCACCATTCTCCAGCTTTATTATATAAACAGGATAAAATCCCATGTGACCATTATTACAATAAATCAATCCACTACGTTCAATATATCTTGCTCCCATTCTTGAAATTTGTTCCGTCTGCACCTGTCCATCAAAATATGTTGCCACGATTTCACCACCTGCCTCAGCACCAGTGCAAATAAATAACTCTGGTATATCATCATTATCAAGGTAAATTAATGAGTAAGAAAATTGAGTATATGGTTCTCTATCCCCCCAAAAGCTTTCTAAATAATCTACATATGCTTTCTGCCAAGTTAAAGATTCTGGTTCTGGTTGAGTTTCTAATTTATCATTATCAGTATGTATTTCAGTTGCCTTAATTGTAGTTTCGGAGTTGTTTTCTGTTATCTCGGTAACTGTTCGTTCTTCACTATTCATTGTGTTGGTGTTATTTCCACAGCTACTAAAAAACATCATAAATACTACTATAAGTATAAAGTTTCGTTTATGTCTAGTTTGTTTTGTCTTCATATCTATTCACCTTACATTCTAAATATTTATTTTATACCAGTTTCATCTACGTTTATCGCCATTATATCACAATCGCTCACCAATTTCAACCATATATTATGATTAACTAGATTTAATCAGTGGAAAGTATATTCAACCAAAGTAACCAAGTAAACTAATACATAAAAGAATAGCCAAGCACGTTTTTTTATATAATTAAAACAAGGTTTATCTATCAATTATTTACGGAGGCAACTATGATAATTTATAAATCAGAAAAGCACTTTACTAAAGAGCAAATAACACAACTCTTCCTCTCTGTTGATTGGGAGTCAGCAAAATTCCCTCAAAAGCTTTACACTGCAATAATGTCATCTGAAACAGTCGTTTCTGCATGGCATGACGCAACACTAATCGGTTTAATGACTGCTATATCGGACACAGAAATGAACGTTTTCTTCCCGTACCTGCTAATACATCCCAATTACCAACGAAAAGGCATTGGAGGAAGTCTTATTCAATATATGCTAAAAAGATATAACGACACCTTCCGTAAAATTTTAATTTGCAGTAACGGCAATGTCGCATTTTATAAAAAATATGGCTTCTTAGAAAAGAACGAAGAACAGCCAATGATGATTATTTATTAGCAATCCTTGTAGCATTTTATTATTTTCAACATAATATGTAATAAAATCATATTGGAGGGATACAAATGAGCAACAAACAGCTTTACTTTTTAGGTAGCACTTCCCCTATCGGCTTTCAGTCAAAATTTTCTCATTTAATTAATACGCATAATTACTATACTTATATATTAAAAGGTGGTCCTGGCACTGGTAAATCCACCTTGATGAATAAAGTAGCAAGCGAATTTGATGATAAAGACATAGAACTTTTCTATTGCTCCTCGGACATTTCATCACTTGATGCAGTAATAATTAAGGATTTGAAAACCATTATCGTAGACGGTACTGCACCTCATGTCTTCGACCCCACTTATCCAGCAGTTTCACAGGAAATAATAAATCTTGGTGAGTTTTGGGACAGTGATAAATTGTTACCACATAAGGATGCGATTATTTATTGCACAGATGAAAATCTTAAATGCCATAGTAGAGCAAAACGATATGTTCGTGCATTCGCAGCACTCAACAGTAATATTTATTCAATAGCTTATAGTTGTCTAAATACCGATAAACTCGATAGCTTTATCAACAGGCTTGTGCAAAAATTGTTCCCTAAGGGTGATAAAAAGCATGGTGAAATTGAGTTTCGACAGCTTTCTGCATTCACTGCAAAGGGCTATCTAACTCAACCAATCCCCGATGATTATAAAATCTATACGCTTAATGATGATTACTTTGCAGGCAGTGATTATTTCTTGAAATCTATTTCGGATATAGCTTTTAATCGTGGTCTGAATATAATAATAAGTGAATGTCCAGCCTTGTCAAGCAATACCTATGAACATATGCTTATACCCGAATTAAAGCTAGCTTTCATCTCCTGTAATTTCTTTAACAAGCTAAAACTTGATGGCGAAAAATCAATTAACTTCAACCGTTTTTACGATAAAGAAACGCTTTCCTCAAAGAAACAAAAAATAGCTTTTGATAAAAAAGCTTGCTTAGAATTAGCCTCCGAAGCGTCCTCAGCAATAACAACAGCTGGCGATATTCATGATAAACTTGAGGAATATTATATTCGCTCCATTAATTTTGAAAACTTAACCATTGCAACACAAAAGTTGATTGACAGTATCAAAGATAAGATGTAGGATATGTGCAAAAAATCACTGACGATTATTAATCAATCAGTGATTTTTATTTTATTATTAATATCCAACATTTTCTCCAACAATTATTACTTTAATTCTACCCTTATGTTTTTGTTTTGCAGAAATTAAGTAGTTGCAACAAATCCTTGCGTCACTGCTACACCCTGTTGTTATTTCTGAGTTAGATGAACTAAATGATAAACATTCACCATTCTCATAACAGTATGTCGAACAATTAAGCCTTTGAACATTTGCTGGTGCTGAGATGGATTTAACTCTCTTTTGAGCCTCATCAATATTTTTAACTATTTTGTTATACCCTGCAACAATTATAACAGATTTAGGTCCATAAGCTATCGCTGCAATCCTATTACTATTCCCATCAACATTATACAATTCGCCATTTTCCGTTATAGCGTTTGTACTACATAAATAAGCATCTGATGAAAAAGAGGCACGATAAAGCTGTTCAATAGAATCAATTCCCACAGCATCCCTATCCATATACTTGTAATTATTGCTTTTTAGCAAATCAATTACACCACACTGCTTTAACGTGGCTGAACCGCCTGTTGTTACGATATCGCCTTCATTTAGAAGATCCTCAACAATGCTAGGAACATCTTCCTTAGTTTCTGCATAGTAAAAATCCATGTTGTTTTTTTGCAACCCATCTGATACTTTGCTGATTTTTTTAAGAATTACACTTTTCAAATTCTCATCCATTAAAACCATCCCCCTTTTTTTATATTATATATTTTTATTTAGCATTCAAATGATTAACTTTATTAACACATACTGTTATCATTAATGCTAAAATTTTACCTTATCTAACATTATAACACTATCTATGTAAAAAGAACACCCATAAGGAATACTTATTTACAATCTGTAATCAATTTGTAACCACAGTTCAAACTTTATTAAAAAAGAGGAAACACTTTATTAGCATTTCCTCTTTTTTCTATTAGTCTATTTATTATTTTACTGGATCGAAATCATATTTATGTGGATTATATCTTTTATATGCCTCATCATTTCTATTAATCTCAAACTTATCAGCCCAACTAACAATCATTTCATCAAATTCCTCATAGTATAAATAGCTGATTAAAGAGTCTTTCGCCTGCTCCGACCATAAATCATCATCATTCATTCTCTCTTCAATATCAAGCTTTAGTATTATATAACAAGCGTCATCTTCTTCAACAAGGAATGGCTTGCCTATAACAGCACTACCAAATATAGCCTCATTACTCTTTTTTGATGGTCTATAGTTTACTGTTGTTGTTTCTTCTGACTCATCTTTTTCCACTGAAACAGGAGTTGTCACCTTTTGTATAATTACCTCATTCAAATATGGATTAGTTGTAGTAGTTTCTACTAAACTTATATCCGTATCTTCATCTTCTTCAGAAGTAGTTACACTAGTTTCTTCATCTTCCAAAGTTTCTGAGCCTAAATCATCATCAGTTCCAGCCTCAACTGCAGTTGTTTCAGTTTCTTCTACAGTAGTTACACTAGTTGTTGTAACCGTTGTAGTCGGTGCTAGAGTTTCACCATTTTCATCAGTTGCTGTTGCCGCAGCTGCCTCTGATACTAATGCTGATGAAAATTCAGAATATTCAATAAGCAAGTCGTCAATATCTTCGCCATCTTTAAGTCTTTGTAAATATCCCTCTGCCATTTCTATTCTTTTTTCTTTTTCATCGCCCTCTAATAGATTACCAGAACCATCCATCAAAGACATCTGAATATATTTAACTCTTGCACTATTCTCTAAATAGTAATCCTTTAGCTGTTTCTCGGTAACTGAATTTAATCCACCTATTTCGTAATATTTTTTAAATACAGCCTCGCCCTTATAGCTTGATGTAATAATATCCTTTATGGATTGCTCACCAACACCATTTTCTTCAAACTTTTCCCCATTTGCATCCATAAAACTTGATACATTTTGCTTTATTTCTTTAAGCTCATCCTCACTCAAAGAAAGCTCTAACTTATCAAATTCTCTTTCAACTGCAACAAACTTACTTAACTGCTTAGTTGCTTCATTCTGAACCCATTCCAAAATAGGAACATTCTCAACCATCGCTTTCTTCACTGCCTTTTTATCTTCAGTGTCAACACCCTCTGCTTTTATTTTTTCCAATGCCTGTGTGTATGCATCATACGAAAAATAAATGTAAATTCCTGCTCTTACCTCATAACCATCAATTTTCACTGCCCATGAAGTATCCCCGCAGCCAACCATTGATATAATCATGATAAATGCAATAAAGGCTGCTGATATTTTTTTTAACTTCGCCATTAAATTTTACCTCCAATTTTAATGTTAATGATATTCAGTTACCGTATATTATACTACAATTTTTCCTACAAGTCTATAGTTTCCATAAAAAAATTTATTTATGTTTGTCACCTATCAATTGTATCATAACATTTTTTCTAGTCATTAAATATTTGTGTTGATTTTTTAAATAGAATGTTATATAATTAGGTTATGTAAGAGTTGATAAAAAGGAGTGTTTCTTATTATTTTTTCAAAAATGCATGGGATAGGCAATGATTACATCTATGTTAATTGCTTTAAGGAAACTGTTTCAAACCCTAGTGAAACAGCAATATTTGTGAGCGACAGGCGTTTTGGCATTGGTTCAGATGGACTTGTTTTAATAATGCCATCCGAAATCGCTGACTTTAAGATGAGAATTTTTAATGCTGATGGTTCAGAGGCTATGATGTGTGGAAATGCTACACGTTGTATAGGTAAGTATGTTTACGATAAGGGGCTTACTAATAAAGAAGAAATAACGCTTGAAACAAATTCAGGCATAAAGCTTTTGAAATTATTTATTAAGGATAATAAGGTTGATTCCGTTGAGGTGAATATGGGCAAGGCTATTCTAAAGCCAAGTGAAATTCCCGTAGATTCGGATTTGGACTTGTTTGTATCAGAGCCAGTTGAGGTAAATGGTACAGAATATGCAATAACTTGTGTGTCGATGGGGAATCCTCACGCAGTAATTTTCATGAATGATATAGATAAGCTTGACCTCGAAAGGATTGGCAGTTATTTTGAAAATCATTCACTTTTCCCAGATAGAATTAACACTGAGTTTGTTGAGGTTATTGACAATAAAACCTTGAAAATGCGAGTGTGGGAAAGGGGAAGTGGTGAAACCTTTGCTTGTGGCACAGGTGCGAGTGCAACGGTTGTAGCTGCTGTTCTTAACAAGCATTGCAATGCTGACGAGGAGGTTACCGTGCATTTGCGTGGCGGTGATTTGAAGATAACCTATAAAACTGATGGAAATGTTATGATGGTAGGACCTGCTACTCATGTTTTTGATGGGGAGATTGAAATATAATTAATATTCAGGAGGAAAATATGACTAAGATTAATGAAAACTTTTTTAATTTGACTGAAAGCTATTTGTTTGCAGAGATTGCTAAAAGGGTGAAGAATTTTACAGAGGCAAACCCTGATAAAAAGGTTATAAGATTAGGTATTGGCGATGTTACACTTCCAATTGCACCAGTTGTTATTGATGCAATGAAAAAGGGCTGTGACGAGTTGGGAGAAAAAGCAAGCTTTAAGGGTTACCCTGACTATGAGGGCTATGCTTTTTTAAGAGAAGCTATTGCAAAATACTATGCAAGCTTTGGCGTAGCGGTTGATGCAGGCGAAGTTTTCGTTTCTGATGGTGCAAAAAGTGATGTCGGAAATATTATTGACATATTCTGTACAGAAAATACAGTTTTAGTAACTGACCCTGTTTACCCTGTTTATGTAGATACAAACATAATGAGTGGCAGAAAGGTTATTTATGCTAACTCAAATGAGGAAAATGGCTTTGCAGCTATGCCAGATAAAAATGTTAAGGCTGATTTAATATATTTATGCTCACCAAATAATCCAACAGGTTCTGTTTACACAAAAGAACAGCTGAAGGAATGGGTTGATTATGCTCTTGAAAACAACTCTATAATTCTGTTTGACTCAGCATATGAGGCGTTTATTACAGAGGATTTGCCGAGAAGCATTTTCGCAATAGAGGGTGCAAGGAAATGTGCGATTGAATTTTGCAGTTTGTCCAAAACTGCTGGATTTACTGGTACAAGATGTGGCTATACCGTCATTCCTAATGAATTAGAGTTAACAGCATCTAATGGCGAAAAGGTAAGTGTTAAAAAGCTCTGGTATCGCAGACAGGCTACTAAATTCAACGGTGTATCATATCCTGTTCAATGTGGTGCAGCAGCAGTTTTCTCTGATGATGGGATTGCACAGGTAAAAGAAAATATTAACTATTATATGGAGAATGCAAAGATAATTTCTTCAACGATGGATGAATTGGGCATTAGCTATACGGGTGGAATTAACTCACCTTATATCTGGTTGAAGTGTCCTAATAATATGTCAAGCTGGGATTTCTTTGACTATTTACTGGAGAATTCAAATGTTGTAGGAACTCCTGGTGAGGGTTTTGGCAAGAACGGTGATGGCTGGTTTAGGCTTACTGCATTTGGTGATAGAGATAACACAATTGAGGCTATGAGTAGGTTTAAAAAGCTTATTACAAGCATGAAATAAAGCAGATTCGATGGAATGATAAGAGGAGTCCAGAGGGAATTATTCCCTCTGGTGGGGTTTGGGGCAACGCCCCATTACAAATCCATCGGAGATACTACTTCTAAAAATCAGGGAAGTTTTATTCAAACTTCCCTGATTTTTGTTTTTTGTGTTGGATATTATAAGTTATCTTATTTAATAGTATATATGGTGTAATTCTTGACGCAAATACGCATATTTTCATTCTCAATGTAGGGATAATTAGTGGAGTTCCCCTTAATGCGTTGTCTATGCCATATTTAGCTACATATTCACTTGATGCAGGCTTGATGTCAAATACGACTCCAGCACGATTGTTGAAGTTAGTTTCAATAGGTCCTGGACAAAGCACGCTAATTTTCACACTGCTTTTTTCACGCTTTAATTCCTCATGAATTGCTAGTGTAAGGTTTAGAATATAGCTTTTAGATGCGTAATATGAGGAGAACAATGGACCTGGCATAAACCCAGAAGCAGATGATGTATTAAGGATAATCCCCTCGTTTCTACGCTTGAAATCAGTGAGAAAAAGCTTTGTAAGAATATGAACAGCACGGATATTAACCTTTAGCATTTCTAGTTCGCTATCAAGGCTTGTCTTAGTGAAGTTTCCAAAAACACCGTATCCAGCATTATTTATAAGCATATTTATTTTTTTGTTTTTACAGGTATTATATAGCTTGAACGGGGCTTTTTCTTCGGATAAATCCAGTGGAATTACTGCTACTTTATTATTATATTTTTGTTTTAATTCAGCTTTTAATTTATATAATTCAGCTTTACTTCTTGCAGTTAGGATTATGTCCCAGCCTAAACTTGCAAGGTATCGTGCCATATCTCTGCCTATTCCTGAGCTAGCACCTGTTATTAATGCTGTCATAAATGATACACCCCTATTTTATTAAATTATTATAATAAGATTATATCACAAAAGTCAGTAAAAATCCACGATAAGCTATATTTAGGTGTGGAAAAATCAGAAACTTTGTGATATAATAGAGGTATGAAAAAAATAACAATAACAGCTGAAAAAAAGTGTCCACAATGTGGAAAAGTTGAAAATCAGATTAAAAAGGGATTCAATTCATCTGGAACACAGCGTTGCAAATGTAAGGAGTGTGACGTTGTTTATACAATTAACCCGAAAAAGAGAGAATACCCAGAAGAAACCAAAAA
>CAZSZG010000023.1:14853-26289 GCA_964610805.1 uncultured Oscillospiraceae bacterium | reverse complement strand
TTTACTTAATAAGGAAAAAGCAATAAGTGATTATGAAGTAAAAAACGTCTTCGATATTGTGTATATTAAACAAATTTTTTTGTATGGATAATTAAGCCGTAAATCACTTGCAAAATTTAATATATTTTGATATACTTAATGAATAAAAGCTTTTTGAGAATGGAGGGAACTAATGTCCGTACCATTAGCAGATAGAATACGTCCATTGTCAATTGATGATGTGGTAGGACAGGAGCATTTGCTTTCAGTCGGAAAGCCTCTTAGAAGAATTATCGAAAGTGGTAGCGTTCCTAATATGATTTTTTATGGGCCATCGGGAATAGGAAAGACCACTGTTGCAAGGATAATTGCTGATAATACGAATAGACAGCTTCATAAGCTTAACGGAACATCGGCATCTGTTTCTGATATTAAAAATGTTATTTCCGAGATAAATACTTTTTCGGGTTATAATGGAATATTGTTATATTTGGACGAGATTCAGTATTTGAATAAAAAGCAACAGCAAAGCCTTTTGGAGTATATTGAAAATGGGCAGATAACGCTGATTGCATCAACTACTGAGAATCCATATTTTTCAATATATAACGCTGTGATTAGCCGAAGTACAGTTTTTGAGTTTAAGCCTGTCACTTCAAGCCAAATGCTAAAGGCTGTTGAACGTGCTTTTATGTTCTTGAAAGAGGATATGCATACTGAAATTGAACTGGAGGACGGCGTTGCCGAGCATATCGCAGTTGGCTGTGGTGGAGATGTCAGAAAAGCGATTAACACAGTGGAGTTAAGCGTTATTTCTGGAGATATTTCTGCTGATAGCGTTAAGGTTACTCTTGAAATTGTGCAGTCGCTTACTCAGCGGAGTAATATGAGGTATGACAGGGATGGCGACCAGCATTATGATATTTTATCAGCTTTTCATAAGTCTATACGGGGTTCAGATGAAAATGCTGCACTTCATTATATGGCAAGGCTTATTGAGGCAGGGGATATTATTTCACTTTGTAGGAGATTATTAGTTATTTCATCGGAGGATATTGGGCTTGGTTATCCACAGGCGATTTCGATTGTGAAGGCTTGTGTTGATTCGGCATTGCAATTAGGCCTGCCTGAGGCGAGGATACCTCTTGCACAGGCTGTAATTTTGCTTTGTACTGCTCCTAAATCAAACAGTGCGATGTGTGCGATTGATGCTGCATTAGAAGATGTCAGAAATATGGAGTTTGGTGAAATACCACTATATTTAAAGGATGGGCATTATTCAGGTGCAAAACAACTTGGGAATGCTCAAGGGTATCGTTATCCACATAATTATGCGAATAGCTATGTAAAACAGCAGTATCTTCCTGATAATATTAAGGATAAATGCTATTATAATTTTGGCAATAATAAACAGGAGCAATCAGCTCTTGTTTATCGAAATAAAATTACTGGTGAGGACAAAAAATAATGAGGTACTTATCTACAAAGTACCTCAAAAAATTATGATGAATTATTGTTATGTATTAAATTTTGTTTCGATAACCTTTTCACCATTGTCGGTGGTGTATTTCCAGTGGTCTATTTTGTCGGAGTTGACGAAATATTTTAGCTCCTTGTTCATGTAGCTTGCATCAAAAACATCAACTATAATAAGCTTGACTTTCATTTTTTCTGGGATTAACGCTTTAATATACACGCTAGCGTGTTGACCAATGTGTACATTATCCTTTGGTTCGGCAAGACCTGCAAGGTTTGGGGTTAGCTCAATGAAAATGCCGTAGTTTTCGATTGAACGGACAATTCCAGCGACGGTTTCACCCGCACTGAATAAAGAGGAATTTTCCTCCCATGTTCCAAGTAATTCTTTGTGCGACAACCAAATTCTGTCCTTGTCAACGGATTTTATTATTACTCTTATGTCCTGACCGACGGTGAATCTGTCCGATGGATGTGAAATTCTTGAAACAGAAATTGCGTCAATCGGTATAAGCGATGGAACGCCACAACCAATATCGACAAAGCATCCAAACTGTTCAAGATGTGTAACCTTTGCATTTATTATTGTGCCTGATTGTAAGTTGCTTAAATAGTTTTCAAAACATTCCTCCTGAACAGCACGTCTTGATAAGATTGCAAGAGGATTATTGTTTTCATCTTTAACAATGTTCAAAACTTTAAAGCAAACAGGCTTATTAACCTTTGAAATTAATGCAATATCACGAGTAGTGCCGTTATCTATGCCGATAGCACCCTCAATGCGAGGAATAAAGCCTTTCATACAGGGTAAATCGACAATGAGGTTATGCTCATTGTCACAGACTATCGACCTAGCTTCAAGGATTTTACCATGAAGCATTGCGTCTTGCAAAGCAGAAGGGGTTTTAATAGAATTCAGATTTTCAGCCGTATCAATTAAACAACCCTCAGGATAATATTTTTTCATTTTTACCTCCCATATTTTCTCATATTGTTAGCTATGATAATAATATGAGGGATTATCAAAAGATATACTATTTAAAATTATGTCTTTTTAAATTTGTCAAGTTTACTTTGTAACATGGATGGATAATCCACCCATTGAAATCAAAAACTGCTCAACAAGTTTGATAGATTTATCATCACAGGTTACACTAAGTTTAGTTGGATAAGAAACTTCAGTTTCATTAATATTGTTGTCGGAAAATAGGATTAATGAGGTTGCATAATTTGTGGTTGGGGCTGAGAATGGAACTAAGGCGTTTGTGGTTACTGAGGAAATGCTAGAATGTTTGGGCTTGGAATAATTAGGTATGCTTATGTCTTTAATTCCTGATACGCTTAGGTTAATTCTATTAGCCGCTGCCTCTGCTGAACTTATTGAATCAAATTCAGCGTGAATTGTTTTTATCATAAAATGCTCCTTAATTATAATATTTATAAATATATTAATAGTTTTCATCTTTTTTCTATAAATATTTAAAGAAAATATTGCCTTAGATAAAAAAATAGGTTATAATATAAGATAACGCATTTTAGAATAATGCAAGGGAGTAAATTGTTGGTATTTGAAATACGAAGGAGAATAATATGGACATTAGACCTGAAGATACATTGATAATGAAAAAGAATCATCCTTGTGGATGTAATGAAATGTATGTTATTCGCTCAGGTATGGATTTTAAACTTCGTTGCGTGAAATGCTTGCATGAGTTTATGGTGCCGAGAAATAAAATAGAAAAGAAGATAAAAAAAGTTATTAGGGTCGAGGAGCAATAGCGGTATTGTTTATTAGATGTTGAAACTTATAATCAATTAGAGTAAAGGTAAGGTATTTATTGTATGTTTGAAAAATTGAAGCTGACAGAAGTAAGGTATAATGAAATTAATGAGAGGCTATCGGATATTGCTGTAATCAGTGATAATAATCTATATAAACAATTGATGCGGGAGCATAAGAATTTGACTCCTATTATAGAAAAGTATAAAGAATATTTGTCTGCTGAGAAAGCGTTTACTGAGGCAAAGGAGATATTGGATTCAACGGGTGTTGATAAGGATTTCAAGGAAATGGCTCAGCTTGAGTATGAAGAAAATAAGATTAAAGTGGAAAAAGCTACTGAGGATTTGAAGGTTTTACTGCTTCCTAAAGACCCTAATGATGACAAGAATGTTATTATTGAAATTCGTGGTGGTGCGGGTGGAGATGAGGCATCACTTTTTGCTAACTCACTATATAGAATGTATTCAATGTATTCGGAGAACAGGAATTGGAAGACTGAAGTGCTTAATGCCAATGAAACAGAGGTTGGTGGCTTTAAGGAAATCAGCTTTTTGATAGCTGGCGATGGTGCATACTCAAGGTTGAAGTATGAAAGTGGTGTACATCGTGTTCAGCGTGTGCCTGAAACAGAATCACAGGGTAGAATTCATACTTCAACAGTTACTGTTGCAGTTTTGGTTGAAGCTGATGATGTAGAATTGGAAATTGGACCTACTGATTTAAAGATAGATGTATTTAGGGCAAGTGGTGCAGGTGGACAGCATATTAACAAAACAGAATCAGCTGTTAGAATTACTCACTTACCAACTGGCGTTGTTGTTGAATGTCAGGACGAAAGAAGTCAACATAAAAATAAAGATAAGGCGATGAAAATTCTTCGTTCAAGGCTTTATGAGGCTTTGCAACAGGAGCAGAGCGATAAAATAGCGTCTGAACGTAAAATGCAGGTAGGTACAGGCGACCGTTCAGAGAGAATAAGAACTTATAATTACCCACAGGGAAGACTTACTGACCATAGAATTGGGCTTACTATTTATAGGCTTGAGGAGTTGATGAATGGTAATCTTGATGAAGTTTTCGATTCTTTGGCAACTGCTGATCAGGCTGCTAAGCTTGCAATGCAAGGAGATAATTAAGGCAGTATAAAAAGATAGACTTAAAATTAATTTTAAAGTTGTATCTGCTGAAAAGGTGTTTCCTTAAAAATATGTGTAGAAAATATTTGGGTTTTATTTTTAGCGGAGAATTGGAGTATATAAATGGAGGAAACAAAGCTTTTATCATGTGATGAAAATGATTTGGAAGTTGCTGCTGCACTCCTTAAAGATGGAAAGGTAGTCGGAGTTCCGACTGAAACTGTCTATGGACTTGGTGCAGATGCAACAAATTCTGAAGCTGTCAGGTCAGTGTTTGCAGCAAAAGGCAGACCTGCTGATAACCCATTGATTGTGCATATTTCAAGAATGGATATGCTCGAAAAGGTAGCTTTAGAAATTCCAGATTTGGCATATAAGCTTGCTGAAAGGTTTTGGGGTGGACCGCTTACTATGGTATTTAAAAAGAGAGATATTATACCAAGCGTTACATCGGGTGGACTTGATACAGTGGGTGTTAGGATGCCATCACATCCGATAATAAAAAGGATTATAGAGCTGGCTGGAATTCCAATTGCAGCACCGTCAGCGAATATATCGGGTTATCCTAGCCCTACGATTGCAGAACACGTTATGAACGATATGTCGGGCAAAATATCTGCCGTTGTTGATGGCGGGGATTGTCGTTATGGGGTTGAATCAACGGTAATTTCCTTTGATGATTTCCAAACGGTGAGGATATTAAGACCTGGCTGTGTAACCAAAGAGGATTTGGAAGAAGTATGCAAAACAGTTATTATTGATGAGGCTGTTTTGAATGATGTTGAGGGGCAAGAAAATGTTCCATCTCCTGGAATGAAGTATAAACATTACTCGCCTAAAGCGAATATAGTGATTGTTGATAGTAGTTTGGAAGGGTTTAAAAATTATATTTCCCAACATAATGGGGAAAGGATTTACTCGTTAATTTATGATAGGGAATCAAAGGCCTTTCCGTATCAACATTTGACTTATGGGGATAATAGTGCTGAACAGGCACATCAATTGTTTGGAAAGCTTAGGGAGTTGGATAAAATAGGGGCTGAAATGGTTTATGTTCGTACTCCTGATAAAAATGGAGTGGGACTTGCTGTGTATAACCGTTTAATTAGAGCTGCGGGATTTGAGGTGATAAAGTTATGAATAGTTTAGATGGTGTTATGGTTGTCGGGTTAACTGGACAAACTGGTGCTGGGAAAACAACAGTTTGTGGAGCTTTTGAAAGCAACGGGTTTACTGTAATAAATGCTGATTTAATTGCTAGGGAGGTAATGCGAAAGGGCTTGCCTTGCCTTGTTGAATTAGCTGATTGCTTTGGTGAAAAAATATTAACTGATAATGGCGAGCTAGATAGAAAATATCTTAGCAGTATTGTTTTTAATGATAAATGTAAGCTTGAACAGCTTAATAGTATTTGCTATCCTTACATAACTTCGGAGATACTTAATCAGATAAAAAACAATTCGGACGACGGCAAAAAGCTTATTTTGCTTGATGCTCCAACTTTATTTGAAAGCCGTGCTGATGATTTTTGTGAGCTGATTATTTCTGTTGTTGCAAAGCAGGAAATAAGGCTTGAAAGAATTATGAAAAGAGATGGTTTATCAGAGTCAGAGGCTAAAAATAGAATTGATTCCCAACTTGATGAAGCATTTTTTAAACAGAATTCAGACTTTATTATTAAAAACAATAAGGGGTTAGATAATTTAAGTGCAGTTGCAAAGGAAGTTTCGGATAAAATTAAGGATTATTATAATAATAAGTTAATATAATTAAAGATGATATGATTAAAAGTAACGTAACAAGTATGGAGGTAAAGTATGAGTAAGGGCAGTTTGAACGCTAAGGAACTAAAGGAGTCGCTGTTTTCTGATAAAAAGAATGCAGGCTTGACTTTAAAAGATGATGAGATAAGAAAAGCTGATAAGTTTTGTGAGAAATATAAAACTTTTCTTGATGATGCAAAAACTGAAAGAGAAGCAGTTGATTATACATTAAAAGTTTTGGAAGAGAATGGTTTCAAGGAATATAAAATCGGCATGGAACTAAAAGCTGGCGATAAGATTTATAGTAATAATCGTGGCAAGGCAGTTGTTATTTCTGTTATAGGAAGTGAGCCGATAGAGAATGGTGTCAAGTTATGCGTGGCTCATATTGACTCGCCAAGACTTGATTTAAAGCAATGCCCTGTATATGAGGAAAGTGAGCTTGCATTATTTAAAACACATTATTATGGTGGTATTAAAAAATATCAGTGGACTGCAATTCCTCTTTCATTGCATGGCGTAATTGTTAAGGCTGATAACACAAAGGTAACAATTAATATCGGTGAAGATGAAAATGACCCTTTGTTCTGTGTTAATGATTTGCTGCCACATCTTGCTGTTGACCAGATGAAGCGTACTCTTTCTGAGGGTATCAAGGGTGAGGAGCTGAATATTTTAATCGGCTCAAGACCTTTCAAGGATGATGAGATAAGCGAAAAGGTTAAGCTTAATATATTGAAAATTCTTAATGAGAAATATGGCATTATTGAGGATGATTTTATTTCTGCTGAAATTGAAGCTGTTCCAGCATTTAAGGCTAAGGATATTGGCTTTGATAGAAGTATGGTTGGTGCATATGGGCATGATGATAGAGTTTGTGCATACACAAGCTTGCAGGCGATTTTAAAATGCAAAAATCCAAAGAGAACTGCTGTGGTGGTTTTAGCTGATAAGGAAGAAACAGGTAGCGATGGGAATACTGGACTTAGGTCGGCATACTTGAAGTATTTCATTGCAGATTTAGCTAAGGGATTTGGCGTTGAGGGCAGAACTGTTCTTTCAAATTCAGAATGTCTTTCGGCTGATGTTAATGCTGCATTCGACCCAACATTCCCTGAGGTTCTTGAGAAGAAAAATGCTGCTTATATTAATTATGGCGTGGTTGTAACTAAATTTACTGGTTCAAGAGGTAAGTCTGGAACTTCCGATGCCTCAGCTGAGTTTGTTGGCAAGATTAGAAATTTGCTTAATGAAAATAAAGTTATTTGGCAGACTGGTGAGCTTGGGAGAGTTGATTTAGGCGGTGGCGGTACTGTTGCTGCATATGTTGCAAACCTTGATGTTGATACTGTTGACGTTGGAGTTCCAGTATTATCAATGCACGCACCTTACGAGGTTGTGTCAAAGATTGACGTTTATATGGCTTACAAGGCTTTTATATCTTTTATTTGTTAAAACAAGGTTATATATAATGCTAGTCCCCTCAAAATTTTGAGGGGACTTTTTGTTTATACTGCTGAAAAAATATTAGGGGAAATAGTTTACCTAAAATCGACAGATTTAACATGAGCTTGACTATATAATAGAACTAAACCTAAATTTAAAAAGAACAGAGGGTTGCAACTTGACTTATATTTATGTCGATGTTCTTATAATTTTAAACATATATGTGAACTATTTCTTAATAAAAGCAACTGCAAGGATTACCCATACGGGATTGAAAACGATTAGATGTGTAATATCATCAGTAGTTGGAAGTGTGTTTTCGCTAATGATACTTCTCCCCGAAATCGGATTTATCGCTAATCTTGCTATTAAGCTTTTTGCAGCAGTGTTAATAGTTGCGATAGCTTTCGGTATCAAGGATAAGCGTCAGCTATTCAAATTGATATTATATTTTTACGGAATGAATTTTGTGTTTGCAGGAATAATGCTTGCTATGTATATGGTATTCAAGCCCTCGTTCATGGGATATAATAACTCCTCAATCTACATAGATTTTTCGTTGCTGACTCTTGTAATTTGTACAATTATTGCTTATGCTGCAATATGCCTCATAAGGCTGATTATGGACAGAAGTAAGGCTGACGGTGGGAAGTATACAGTGATTATTAAGCTTGCAGATAAAGTTATTTCAATTGATGGGCTTATGGATACGGGGAACTCGTTGGTTGATAGCTTTAGTGGAAAGGCTGTAATTGTGTGTAGCAAGAATGATGTTTGCAAGCTTTTTAATGAAGATATAAGCTTTAATGTAAATAATTATTCGCAAATAAGTACAGAAATGCCTAAGGGATTTAGGCTGATACCATTTTCAACAATAAGTGAAAGTGGAATTATTCCTGTTTTCAAGCCTGATGAGGTTATTATTAGAGAAGAAAACACCAAAAAAACAAAAAGAGTAGATGTACTGATAGGAGTTAACACAAGAGAAACAGATGCGATTTTTAACCCTAAACTGTTAACTATATAGCATGATATTAATAAATAAACGGATGGTGATAAGTATGAAACTTGTTCAAAGCATATTTTTAAAAATCAATTTATTTCTTGTAAAAAAGAAAGTTAAGTTCGGCAAATTTGCCGTATATTACATAAATGGTTCTGAAACCCTGCCTCCACCACTTTCTAAGACAGAGGAGGTGGAAACGTTTAAGTTGCTTGCAGAAAATGACGATAAGGCGAGGGAAAAGTTAATAGTGCATAATCTTCGTTTGGTTGTTTATATTGCAAAAAAATTTGAGTCAACAGGCATAGGTATTGAGGATCTGGTATCAATTGGCACAATAGGTCTAATTAAGGCTGTAAACACTTTCCGTCCGAGTAAAAATATTAAACTTGCTACATATGCATCACGCTGTATTGAAAATGAAATACTAATGTTTTTGAGAAAATCATCACAGTACAGAAATGAACTTTCCATCGATGAGCCGTTGAATATTGACTGGGATGGTAATGAATTGCTTTTATCCGATGTTTTGGGAACAGATGATGATATTGTAAATAAGGGGATAGAAAGTGAAGCAGAAAAATGCATGCTAAGAGAAGCAGTTGATTCATTAGGTGGACGTGAAAAAAAGATAATGCAAATGCGATTTGGCTTGCTTGATGGGAATGAAAAAACACAAAAAGAGGTTGCCGATTTAATAGGAATATCACAATCTTATATATCTAGGCTTGAGAAAAAAATCATAAAAAAGTTGCGTTGTGAACTAGAAAAAATATAAAAATTCAAGTTGGCAATACTTACATTTTTATTAATTGATTATAACCATACCAACTGTCAATAATCATATCAAGAACATTTTGAGAGGTAGTTGATATGGCTTATAATAAGGTTGTAATATCAGGTATTAATACTTCTAAGCTGACAGTTTTAAAAGAGGCTGAGAAGATGAGCTTACTAAGAGAAATACAAGCGACGGGAAATAAGGCAGCTAGAGATAAGCTTATTAATGGAAACTTGAGGTTGGTTTTAAGCGTTATTCAAAAGTTTACCAACAGGGGAGAGGACGTTGACGATTTATTTCAGATTGGTGTTGTCGGTCTGATAAAAGCAATCAACAACTTTGATTTGACAAAAGGTGTGCGTTTCAGCACCTACTGTGTTCCTATGATTTCGGGCGAGTTAAGGCGATATTTAAGGGATTATAACCATATTAAAGTGAGCCGTTCATTGCGTGATTTAGCATACAAGGCTATGCAGGCAAAGGAGCTGTTAACAAATCAACATCAAAGAGATCCCACAATTGATGAAATTGCAAAAGAAGTTGGTGTTGAAAGGTCGGAGGTTGTGCTAGCACTAGAAAGCATTAGTGAGCCAGTATCTTTATACGAGCCTGTTTATTCAGATTCAGGCGACACCCTTTATGTTTTAGACCAAATAAGTGATAAGAACAATGTTGAGAACTGGCTTGATGAAATTTCATTGCGAGAGGCTATAAAAAGACTCCACCCACGAGAAAAAAATATCCTCTATTTGCGTTTTTTTCAGGGGAAAACTCAAGTAGAGGTTGCAGATGAAATAGGAATATCACAAGCACAGGTTTCAAGGCTTGAAAAAGGTGCATTAAAGCTTATCAAAGGACAGATGTAGAATAAAAAAAGCAGTTAACATTTTAAAATGTTAACTGCTTTTTTATATCTTTTAAGAAAAATAATACGCTATTGGTTTAGCTCAATTCAGCAAAGTACTTAATTGTTCTAACCATCTGTGATGTGTATGAGTTCTCATTATCATACCATGCAACAACCTTAACCAAAGTCTTGCCATCTCCAAGAGAGTTAACCTTTGTTTGAGTTGCATCGAACAATGAACCCTCGTTAATACCAACGATATCAGAAGATACTAACTGCTCTTCTGTATAACCAAATGCAGCACAAGAAGCAGCCTTCATTGCAGCATTAATATCATCAGCAGTAATATCCTTATCAACAACAGCAACTAGCTCTGTAACTGAACCTGTTGGAACAGGAACTCTTTGAGCAGAACCATCAAGCTTGCCAGCCAATTCAGGAATAACAAGACCGATAGCTTTAGCAGCACCAGTTGAGTTAGGAACGATATTAACAGCAGCAGCTCTTGCTCTTCTTAAATCTCCACCTCTGTGAGGACCGTCAAGAACCATCTGATCACCAGTGTAAGCGTGAATAGTTGTCATAAAGCCCTTTGTGATTTTTGCAAGATTATTCAAAGTGTTAGCCATTGGAGCTAAGCAGTTTGTTGTGCATGAAGCAGCAGAAATAATTGTGTCATTCTTAGTAAGTGTGTTTTCATTAACTGAGAAAACAACTGTTGGCAAATCATTACCAGCAGGAGCAGAAATAACAACTTTCTTTGCACCAGCGTCAATATGAGCCTGTGATTTAGCTTTTGATGTGTAGAAACCTGTACACTCAAGAACAACGTCAACACCAAGATCTCCCCAAGGAAGCTCAGCTGCGTTAGCCTTAGCGTAAATTTTTATTTCCTTACCGTCAACGATAATAGAATCTTCAGTAACCTGAACCTTATCTGCTAGAGCATATCTGCCTTGTGCAGAATCATATTTTAGCAAATGAGCAAGCATTTTTGGATTTGTAAGGTCGTTGATAGCTACGATTTCGTAACCCTCTGCACCAAACATTTGTCTGAAAGCTAGACGACCGATACGGCCGAAACCATTAATAGCGACTTTAACTGCCATAATTTAAAAACCTCCTAAAATATTTATATTATTATTCTACACTATATTTAATAATTATTCAAGTAGTTTGTGAAAAAAACTTCAATATTTATGAAATAGCTATATATATGTGC
>CAZSZG010000023.1:0-14753 GCA_964610805.1 uncultured Oscillospiraceae bacterium | reverse complement strand
AAGTGGGAGAAACATATATTTCAGTTATCAATCTTTTTTTAACGGATTTTCAAGTATTTTAGCAAAAGGATGTCGAAATAATCGTTTTAATTAGGAGGGACGTAATGGACAATAATTACAAAATGGATGTTTTAAAGGATTTGTATAGTCATTCAAATCGTGTAGTATTATTTACTGATTATGATTTTAATGTAATCTGGACAAATAACAATGAATATAAAGATATAAAGAACTGTGCAAAATTATTAAATAGAAATAATAATGACATACTTGAAAGTGGCGAATATAACACAAAAATAAATGAGCAGACATTTTCATATAAGCTTATAAAATATCCTAATATTAATGATGGTATATATATTGTTGAGATTAGTGATAAGGATATTTTGTTTACATTTATAAATTTCCCTGAGCTTTTTAATTTTCTTGATAACAAAATTGCAACAATAAGAGAGTCTGTGTTTGAAATAGTTACGTCAAATAATATTCTTGATAATTGTCTTGAGGAGAATTATCTTTATGATGAACGGAAATATTTAAATCTTAATGTAAATAGTTGTTTTAAGATGTTGAGATCAGTTATGAATATATTAGAGATTGCGAGATATGCAGACTGCAAGAAAAATCTTATCGAATTAAAAAAGGTTGATGTTTCTAAAAATATCAATAGCTTTTTAAAATCATGCAGAAGTATTCTTAGAAGCTCAAGCCTTATCATAAAGGGCGAAATTGAGCCTGAACTTTTTATAAAAACTGACTTGGATAGATTTATGTCGGTGCTTATTGCTATGTTTATATGTGTAATGAAAAATCAATATGAGAGTGATGTAATTATTTATAAGGTAAATAGGCTTGGCAGTTACATAGTAATTACAATATTAACTGATTCATTAGGCTCTGGTGAAAGCAGTGAGGCATTGATAGATGAGCGTAAGGCTAGGCACAATGTTTTTTCGGAAGAGAATAGCTTGGATTCCGAAGAGAGAGTCATTTCTTGTTATTGCAATGAGTTTGATGCTGTTTTTATCAGCTCCTACGATAAGGAACACGGAGATATGTACTCATTGAGAATGAAAGCTTGTGACGAAAATAATGGTGGTATTAATTTGAATTCTCCAGCAACAGAGGCACTGAACAATAGGTTTTCAAAGTTTCATATTGCTTTATCACAAATTGTTAATTATAAGTTCTATTAGTATACCTTTGTGTGATATGGCAAATATCATAAGTTAATATGTCTATTATGTAAAAGAATTTCAATAAACATTCAATAAATCTTCAATGATATTGACAAGGATAAGCTTAACCCCTATAATATTTGTATGTTTTGTTATATTAATATTATTTTGGAGGGATTGTAAAATGAAGAAGATATTGGCATCAGCACTGTCTTGCGTAATGCTATTTGGAGCGTCAGCTTCAATGTTAACGGCTAGTGCAGCTATCACAAATCCAAAGCCTATGATGGGGCAAGAATGGACGGATGGCTTGTATTGCGAAAGTCCATATGATGTTTTGGATTATTTGGATGTACTTAAAGTTCATGAAATCGAGGTGGACATAAACGGCACTGCTCCTGTGAATGATGAAAATGATACTGTAACAGGTAATGTTTTTGTTATGGACGGCTGGAATGAATCAGCTAAAATTCTGTTTTGCCCATCGGGTTGGGAATATGACGAACTTCCATCATATAACTTTTTTGGAATGGGTGAATCAACACTTGAGTTTAAAAAAGATGACGGAGTTGCATTTTTCGTAGCTGGTCAAATGGAAGGCACACAGGTTATATTAACTGCTGAGGGAGAAAGTGCGTTCTCAGTAGATGCAATAAGATACTATGACGCAGATGGAAAATTACTAGGTGGTGAGGGCGAAACGCCTGTTGACCCTCCTGTTAAGGGTAAGTACAGCATTGCTGATATGGTTACACTTAAGAAGTTTTTGTTGAATGTTACACCATCAGTTATTCTTGATGTGGAGAAATTTGATGTAAATAAAGATGAGAAAATCAATGTTTTTGATTTGAAGATGATGTTGGGTATACTTTTGGGCTTGGTTGAAGAACCTAAAGAACCAGACGTTGATTTGCCAGAAGGATTTAGCGACATGACTTCAATGGAAATTGCTCAAGATATGAAGGTTGGTTGGAATTTAGGTAATACATTGGATTCAATCTACTGGTCAACTAATCCAACACCTGCACAGCTTGAAGTGGCTTGGGGCAATCCTATTACAACTAAGGCTATGATTGATGAGATTAAAAAGGCTGGATTTAATACAGTTAGAATACCAACTACATGGTTCCAATTTACTGGAGAAGGTCCTGAATATGTTATAGACGAAAGATGGATGGATCGTGTTCAAGAGGTCGTTGACTATGTTATTGATAATGATATGTATTGTATTTTGAATACACATCATGAGGGTGAATGGCTAAAACCATTGCCAGAAAATGAAACAATGCTAGTTGAAAGAGTTTCAAAGGTTTGGACTCAGATTGGTGATAGATTTAAAAATTATGACGAACGTTTAATATTTGAGGGACTTAATGAGCCAAGAACAGAGGATAGCGAAAAGCAGTGGAGTGGTGGTACTGCTGAAGAAAGAGCAGTTCTTAATAAGCTACTTGACGCTTTTGTTACAACGGTTAGAAGCACTGGTGCAAACAATGAGTTTAGGCATTTAATGGTTACGCCATATGCTGCTGGTATGTATGATTCATTGTTGGGGTTTGAAATACCTGATGATGACAGAATTATTGTTTCTGTTCACAACTACTTCCCATATGATTTTGCGTTGAATATTAATGGTACTGCTGAGTGGGGAACACCATCTGAATACAGTGATGTTACTGCTTTGTTTGATACTTTATATAATAAGTATGTAAGCAAGGGTATTCCAGTAGTAATGGGCGAATGTGGTGCGATGAACAAAAACAATGAGTCCACAAGGGCTGCTTGGGCTGAACATTTCTTTGGCGAGGCTAAGAAAAAAGGGATAACTTGCATTTGGTGGGATAATAATGCTTACACAGGTGCTGGTGAAAACTTTGGATTGTTCAGAAGACAGACGTTGACATGGGAATATCCAGAAATTTTAGCTGGAATTATGAAAGGCATAGAAGTTACTGAATAAACTTTTGTAAGAATAATTTTATAAAATTACATTAAATAGTGAGATGGTTGTTAACGCCAACTATTTCACTATTTTTTTAAGAAATATGTTGAAAAAGTAATACAGAGATGATATAATGGTAATGTCTTAATATTTTAAGGAGGTTTTTCTATGAATTCATTTATGAAACGGATGGGCAGTGGCGTAATAGCCGTTGCTATGGCATTATCTATTGGTAGCACAGTTTTGTCAGCAGAACCGACAACGCTATTAGCAGATGATGAAGTATCAATTTTGACAGCTGTGAATACTCAACCAGTATTTTCAGACGAAGCAGAGAATTGTGAGTTAACCACTGGTGCTTCAGTTGCGACAAAAGTGTATAACGATGAGTATCCAGGTTATACAGGCGAGGGATTTGTTTGGGCTGGAAATTCGGGAGGGTTTACTTTTGATGTCACAGTTACAGAGGGGGCTATGTATGAAGTTTTAACTCGTTGTTGGATGTATCTAGGTGAACTCGGTAGCACTAGAATGCAAAATCTTGCAATAGATGGCAATGTAGTTAGCTCTAACTATATCCCAAACAATGGCGATTGGATGGATTATAGCTTTGGATTTTTCTATTTAGAAGAGGGTACACACACTATTGAAGTGGGTGCATCTGGCGGTTGGGGTTTCATTCTTTATGATACGGTTACATTCGATTATGCAGATATGCCTGAATTGAATATTGAGCCAACACCATGCGATCCAAATGCAACTCCTGAAACTAAAGAGTTGATGAAATATATGACAGAAATGTACGGGAACAAAATCATTTCTGGGCAACAGGAAATCTATGGTAGTGGTAATGAGGGCGATTATGAATTAGAATTTGAGTATCTTTATGATACAACGGGTAAATATCCTGCTGTTCGTGGATTTGACTTCATGAACTACAATCCATTATATGGTTGGGAAGATGGAACAACTGGCAGAATGATTCAGTGGGTAAATCAGCGTGGTGGTATTGCAACTGCTTGCTGGCATATTAATGTACCTTTGGATTTTGACAGCTACACAGTGGGCGAAGAGTTGGACTGGTTGGACTGCACATATAAGCCTACTTCGTCATTTAATACAGCTAACTGCTTAGATAGCTCAACTAAGGAATATGAATATTTGATGTTAGCAATTGATGATATGGCAGAACAGCTCTTGATTTTACAGGAGGCAGGCGTCCCAGTAATTCTCCGTCCTTTCCATGAGGCAGAGGGTAATAACAACATAGATGGCTCTGGTGCATGGTTCTGGTGGGGTTCTGGTGGTGCAGATGTATATCGTGAGCTTTGGAAGTTGTTGTATACAACATTAACAGAGGATTATGGCATAAACAACTGTATTTGGGAAGTTAATTTATATGACTATGCAAATTCAGCACAATGGTATCCAGGTGATGAATATGTAGATATGGTTGCATATGATAAATATGAAGGTTCTCCTTATAGATGGGAAACAAGTGCTGCAACATCTGTATTCCTTACATTAGTAAATGTAACAGGGGATACAAAAATGGTTGCTTTATCCGAAAATGATGTTATTCCTGATGTTAATAACATGGTGAATGAGGGTGCATGGTGGTCTTACTTCTGTCCTTGGTACGGAAGTTTTATTACTGATGGCACAACGAACACTCCTGAGATGTTAGATGAAATTTACAATAGCGAATATGTTATTACATTAGATGAATTACCAACGGACCTTTATGGCTACGAGCGTGGAAATGGTGGCGATTGGGATGTTGAGGGAGCATATGAATGTGAAGACGGTACAGTAAGTCGTAATGAGGGTACACAGATTATTGATTACAAATATTGTTCTGGTACAGGTTATGTTTATCTACAAGGTGAGGGCGACTATATTGAGCAGACTATAACTGTGGGTAAAGACGGGATTTATGCGTTGCGTTATGGTTATCAACAGAATTTTGAAGTAGCAGGAAAAACACAGGAGCTTTATATAAATGGTGAATCCGTAGGCTCAGCATTGTTCCCACATGCTATAATGTTTACTGAAACAGACGCTATTTTGGTTGAACTAAAAGCTGGAACTAACACGGTTAAGCTAGTGAGTGATGAGGGTTGGACATACCTAGACTATTTATTAGTTAGCTATGTTGGAGATGATGTTCAGATGGGTGACATCAATTTAGATGGTAGTATATCTGCTGTTGATGTTAAGCTACTAAAGCAACATCTTGTGAATAAAAAAGCTCTTACTGTTAAACAGGCTGAAATGGCTGATTTATCTGGGGATAAAACACTTAATGCAATGGATTTAGCGTTGCTAAAAAAACTTGTGATTAATCAGTAAGAAAATCAATATTAAATAAACCATACGCATATGCTGTAATAATTGGCATTTGCGTATGGTTATTTTTATTGTATAAGTATTTGTGAATATCTATTTACAAAGGTGCGTGAAATATGTTAAACTATAAAGGTAGATGCCGATTTATGGCGAAATGAAAATGGAGATGAGGCTGGTATTAATCATGTATAATAGAAACTTTAAAGATTTAATTAATAGAATAAAACCAATTGCAACACTTGTAATTATAATTCTGCTTGTTATAGCTGTTATTGTGATGTCAATTCTTTTGGCTAAAAGTGAGGAAAAGTCCGTTCAGACGGTTGCACAAGTGGAGGAAACAACTGTAACTGTTCCTGTTTATGAAGAGCCAGATTTTGAGCTTTTGTTTAATACTGATGACAGTGCAAAGGTGTTTTTTCACGATTCTACATTTGGTGAGGTGTGGATTCCCTTGCTAAAAGATGTTCCACTAAGTCCATATAAAGATGAGAATTATAAGACGGAAAATGGGCTGAAATATTATTATGAGGACAACGAATTAAAATCTATCGCTGGGATTGATGTTTCTGTTCATCAAAAGGATATAAATTGGAAAAAGGTTAAGGCTTCGGGTATAGATTTTGCAATGATAAGAGTAGGATTTACAGGGTATCAAACAGGCGAATCGTTTTTAGATTCCAACTATAAAAAGAATATACAGGGAGCGTTAGACGCTGGACTTGACGTGGGAGTTTATTTCTTTTCACAAGCAATTAATGTTGATGAGGCAATTAAAGAAGCAGAGCTTATGCTTGACGCTATAAAAGATTATAAGATTACATATCCTGTTGTTTATGACTGGGAGATAATTTATGATGATGAAGCTAGAACTGATGAAATGAGCGTTAATATGCTTACAAACACCACAATTGCTTTTTGTGAAACTGTTAAATCTGCGGGATATACACCAATGATTTACTCAAGTCGAAAGCAAACATATTTAAAGCTTGATTTAAGCAGACTGACGGATTATGACTTTTGGCTTGCTGAATTTAACCCTACCACATCATATAGATATAATTACCAGATGTGGCAATACTCATGCACGGGACGGGTTGACGGAATTGAGGGCGATGTGGATTTGAATATCAGCTTTGTTGATTATGGTGAGAGATACAGAAAGGCTCATGGTGAAGAGGACATTAATGAGGATAATTAATATTGAAAAAACCTTGTAAAAGGCTTGATTTCTTCAGGAATAAGGTATATAATATGTGTAATTAAATGTGGAAAAGGGTGGTAGCTTTATGTTGCGAGCAATTGCTTCTAAGGTTGACATATTGGATAATAAAAACAGCGTGGCTCTTGAATATCATAATTATGTGGAAAATTTGATAAATAATTCTTTTGTATTACAAATGAAAACATATACTCAGCATGGTGCAACTACCTGTTATCAGCATTGCATTAATGTTTCTTATTATAGTTATAGGCTTTGCAAGTTTCTTAAATTGCTTAGGTTTGATGTTAAATCTGTGGCAAGGGCAGGGCTTTTACATGATTTTTTTCTCTATGATTGGCATACTGAAAAAAGAGAAAAGGGAAGTAAATTGCATGGGTTTAGCCATTCGCAAATAGCACTTGAAAATGCAAAGAAGCATTTTGAACTGAATGATTGCGAGTCGGATATTATTCTTAAACATATGTTCCCATTAAATATTAAGCCACCAAAGTATAGGGAATCAGTTATTGTAGTTTTGGTTGATAAGTATTGTGCAATATTAGAAACTGGCTACTCTGTGTTGACATCATATTCCAATTTATTTAAAAGGCGAAAGACCAACGAAGTGGCATAAAATTATAATTAATTTTATTATATTAAAGAGTGAATTCTGTATTTAACAAAATTCACTCTTTTTTAATTTACTATAATATTTATTGTTGAGAATTAGGTTGTTGAAAAAGTCCTATCGGTGGAGGATTAAACGTGAATAAAGCAAACAATATAGCTATAATAATAAAGATGAAAGCTCCTAATGAGTTATTACCTTTTCCATGAGGTAGACGAAAATAGCTGAAAATGGAAACAACGGCTGTAAAAATAATTTTCTTTTCAAAGTTTCTCACCAATATCATTAGATTTATAATATCCTATATTTAAAATATATGAGCAAATTATAGAATAATACTTAAAAAATTTAAAAGTAAAACACAATTCTTTTTAAATGTAAATAAGATTTATAGAGATATTTCAATGTTTTATGTTGAAAGGATTGAAATATTGTTGAAATTATTAAAAAAATGATGTATACTTATTAATATATTGTAAATAGTTTAGGGAGGTCATTATTAAAATGAGTGATTATAAGCAACCCGAAATACATTCCGTAGATAAGCTTACGAAGTTGAATAATATTTCTACTGCACGCACCTTGATAGAAAAATACTTATTAAACAAGTCAGCTAGTGAAGATAGCTATTTGCTAGCTATAAGCATTGATAACTTGCCTCCAATTAACGATACTTATGGGCATATGTTTGGTGACGCTGTTATTAAGGACGTTGCTACTATTTTTCGTGGTATTACTGAAAAGAGTGACATTATTGCCCGTGTAAACGGTGTTGAGTTTGTTATTTTTCTTACAAGTTCTGATGAAAATCGTGTTGAAGAAATTTCAGCTAAAATTTGCAGTGAAGTTAGAAATATTTATGTTGGTGAAAATAAAAGTATAACAGTTTCATGTAGTGTTGGTATCGCTGATACTTCACTTACTGAAAATTTTGATAAATTGCTTAAATCAGCAGAAAATGCAATGTATAGCATTATAAAAGTCGGCGGTGATGGGGTTGCTTTTTATGAGGGAGATACTGTTCCATCTTCAAAAGATTCATCTTTTTTAAATTCAGAAATTCTTGTGGAACAGGATAATCATATTGAAAAGGAATATGATATTGTTTCGTTCGCATTTGATATACTTGAAAGAACTAAGGATATAAGAAGTGCAATTAATATACTTATATCTAGAATTGGAAAGGATTTTTCACTTAGTCGTGTGGCAATTATTGAGATAAACTTTGAACTTCTCAGTAGCACCACTACTTATCAATGGGATAGGACTTCACATTCATTAGGAGAAAATATCGTTACTGCTATCTCTAAGGAAGAAATGGGTATGCTAGTTGATAAGTTTGATGCTAGTGGTTTTTTTGAAGTTACTAAAAATGATGTGGAAAATGGCAAGAAGTTTTCGGCTTTTTCTGAAACTGATGCAGAAGCACAGCTTTATTATGCTATTTATGATAGTGGTATTTTGAAAGGTGCAATTATTTATGAGAGTAATAATATAGATAGAAATTGGGATAGGGAAACCAAACAGGTTCTTCGTGAAGTTTCAAAGATTATTTCTACTTATATAAATAAAAAAAATGCAGACCTTGCAAGCAAAGCCAAAACAGAGTTTTTATCAAGAATGTCACATGAAATTCGTACGCCAATGAATGCAATAATAGGAATGGTTAATATTGCCAAAGGCTTTGCTGATGATAAAAATAGGGTTTTGGATTGCCTTAATAAAATTGATTCCTCCACAAAGTATTTGCTTTCACTTATTAATGATATTCTGGATACATCAAGGATTGAAAGTGGTAAGATGAGCCTTAACAATGAACCTTTTAATATAAATAAACTAATTGAGGACTTGAAGATTCTTACTATGCCTCAAGCACAGGAAAGAAAAATTAACCTTGAGATTATTAAAATGTATGAGGACACATCGTTTATAGGAGATGAATTACGTCTAAATCAAGTGCTTGTGAATATTATCGGAAACTCGCTTAAATTTACGGCTGAGGACGGAGATATTACTCTTAGGATTGAACAACTTATGAATGATGATGAGTTTGCTGTACTAAAGTTTTCGGTGAGGGATACGGGTATAGGAATTAGTCAGGATAATATTTCTCGTATTTTCCAAGCTTTTGAACAGGCTGAAAATAATACTGCAAAACGCTTTGGTGGTACAGGTTTGGGGCTTGCGATTAGTAGTAATCTTGTTAAGATGATGGGTGGAACACTTGAAGTTAAGAGTAAGGAGAATGAAGGTTCTGAATTCTATTTCAGCCTTACATTGAAAAAAGCAGCTGAAGAAGTACTAGATAATGGTGATGAAATCAATGAAAATGAACTGAATTCTCGCAATGTAAAATATGATTTTACTGGGAAAAGAATGCTTTTGGTTGAGGATAACGACCTTAATTCTGAAATAGCAAGAACTATTCTCGAAATGTCTGGGTTTTGCGTTGAAACAGCCTTTGATGGCAAGGAAGCAACTGAAATGTTTGCAAATTCTGAACCGTTTTATTATGACGCTATACTGATGGATATTCGTATGCCAATTATGAATGGGTTAGAGGCTACGCATGAAATTCGTATAATGGGTAAAGAGGACTCAACAACTGTTCCGATAATTGCTATGACGGCTAATGCTTTTGATGAGGATGGAAAGAAGTCGATTGAAAGTGGAATGGACGGTCACTTGTCAAAGCCGATTGACACAAATCAACTTTACTTAGCTTTAAGTAAAGCGATAAACAGAAATTCTGGAGATAAAGGGTTGAAGTTTAAATTATAATGAATAAGCAAAGCTCTTGATGAATTATTTATGGTGTAATCAAGAGCTTTTGTTATATTTAATGATAAAGGACATAATATAATAAAAATGATGTTAAATATTAATTATATTTGTTGTGCCCAGCCTTGTAAAATTAAATTATTCCATTTATCATTAAAATTGTCTTGAAAGATGGTAAGAATAATGATATAATAGCAAGATGGAGATGTTTTAGGGTGTATAGATTAAATATTGTATTAGTTGAACCTCGAATTCCACAAAATGTTGGAAATATTGCCCGTACCTGTGCTGTAACTGGAGCGTTACTTCATTTGATTAAGCCGTTCGCTTTCGAAATAGATGATAAACATTTAAAGCGTGCAGGACTTGATTATTGGGATAAGCTTGGTGTTCAGTATTATGAGGGGCTTGATGATTTTTTTAGTAGAAATAAAGGCGACTTTTTTTATTTTACTACTAAAGGCAAAAATGTACATAGCGATGTTGAATATCCTAATAACGCATATATAATTTTCGGCAGAGAGGATAAGGGATTGCCTGAAGATTTACTTTATAAAAATAAAGATAATTGTGTGAGGATACCTATGAGGCAAGAGTTAAGGAGTCTTAATTTATCAAATTCTGTTGCAATTGCTACTTATGAAATATTAAGACAATGGGAATATCCCAACCTTGCAAGAGAAGGAAATCTTACTCAATATAAATGGGATTGACTTTTATTAAATAAATTTTATTGTGAAGGGGAAAATGAGATGCAAAAGCTAAAGATACTTACGGATTCTGCGAGTGATATTACTGAACAGGTTGCAAGTGAATATGACGTTGAGGTAATAGGATTTCAGATAACGATTGATGATAGAAGCTATCGTGAGGGTAAGGATATAACTAGGGAAGAGTTCTATCAAGTTATTGATAACTCAAAGGGCTTTCCATCGACTGCACAAATAACTTTTATAGAGTTTAAAGAAATTTACCAAAGGATATACACAGAAGGATATACTGATTTAATATATGTAGCAATTTCTTCAACTGGCTCAAACACATATAATAATTCAATAATGGCTAGAGATGAGTTTTATGCTGAAAATGAAGATGCAAAGTCAAAGTTGAAAATTCACTTGATTGACTCTAAGAATTATACTGCTTGCTATGGTTATCCCGTGATTCAAGCAGCGATAAAAGACCAACGTGGAGATCCTGTTGAGGAAATAATAGCATATCTTAAAGATTGGTTTGACTGTGTTGAGGTGCATTTTGCTCCATATACTTTGAAATATTTAAAGCGTTCAGGTCGAGTTTCAGCAGTTGCAGCTTTCGCAGGTGAGATATTAGGTTTGCGTCCTCTTATAAATATTATTGATGGTGTTTCTAATGTGAGTGAAAAAATTAGGGGTGATAAGAATATTATTCCTAAGCTTTTACAAGTTGCTGAAAAACAGATGATTCCACAAACACCATATGTTATTCTTACAGGTAGTATGGAAGATATAACAGACGAGATGGTTAAGGAGTCGACTAAAAAGTTCGGTTATGCTCCAGAATATGTCTGCAAGGTCGGTGCAACGGTATGTTCACACGCTGGTCATAAGCTAATCGGAATTGTTATTCGTGGCAATAAAAGAGGTTAATATATTATTTTTTAAAAAAGTTATGTATAGGTATTGCCAAATTGAGAAAAATAGTATAGAATATTAATGTTAAGTTGTTAAACAAATAACAGCTGTTGTAGAAAAGTATAAAACTATAATACTATATCAATAGGAGGATGTCATAAGATGGCAGGTTTAAACAAGGTTACGGTAGATGATATTAATGTAAAGGGTAAACGTGTGTTAGTTCGTTGTGATTTCAATGTTCCACTTAAAGATGGCGTTATTACAAACGATAACAGAATTACTGCTGCTTTACCAACAATTAAAAAGCTTATTTCCGATGGTGGAAAAGTTATTCTATGTTCACATTTGGGTAAGCCAAAGAATGGTCCAGAGGATAAGTTCTCACTTGCACCAGTTGCAACGAGATTATCTGAGCTTTTGGAAAAGGAAGTTGTTTTCGCTAAGGATGATGAGGTTGTAGGTGCTAATGCTAAAAAAGCTGTTGCAGAAATGAACGATGGTGACGTTGTTCTTCTTGAAAATACACGCTTTAGAGCTGAAGAAACTAAGAATGTTGAAAGCTTTAGCAAGGATTTAGCTGAAATTGCTGATACTTTTGTAATGGATGCATTTGGTTCTGCTCATAGAGCACACTGCTCAACTGCTGGTGTTACAAATTTTGTTAAGGAAACTGCTGTTGGTTATCTAATGCAGAAGGAAATTAACTATCTTGGTAATGCTGTAGAAGTTCCAGAAAGACCTTTTGTTGCTATTCTTGGTGGTGCTAAGGTTGCTGATAAGTTGAATGTTATCTCAAACTTACTTGATAAGTGCGATACTCTAATCATTGGTGGTGGAATGGCTTATACATTCCTTAAGGCACAGGGGTATGAAATTGGGCAGTCTTTAGTTGACTTGGAAAAGCTTGACTACTGTAAGGAAATGCTTGCAAAGGCTGAAAAGCTCGGTAAGCAACTACTATTACCAACTGATACTGCTGTTACTTCATCATTCCCTAATCCTATTGATGCAGAAATTGAAGTTGATATGGTTGATTCTCACGAAATCCCTGCTGATAAAATGGGGCTTGATATTGGCGTTAAGACACAGGAATTGTTTGCGAATGCTGTAAAAACTGCAAAAACTGTTGTTTGGAACGGACCTATGGGTGTGTTTGAAAATCCAGTTCTTGCTAAGGGAACAATTGCTGTTGCTAAGGCATTGGCTGAAACAGATGCTACAACAATTATCGGTGGGGGCGACTCTGCTGCTGCTGTTATTCAGCTTGGATTTGCTGATAAAATGAGCCATATTTCTACTGGTGGCGGTGCTTCACTTGAATATCTTGAGGGCAAGGTTCTTCCTGGTATTGATGTTATCGCTGATAAAAACTAGTTTATGATTAATTTAGGGCAGGCTTTTTGCCTGTCCTTTTCATAGTTTATATTTTTAGTGGAAAGTTGAAGATGCAATTTTAAGCATTGTAAAATATGTTTTTGTTGCAGATTTATCTTAGCTAAAATATTATATATCCAAATGCTTTTAATGTAAATAATATTTATAACAAGGAGAAATTAAAATGAATAAATCTTTAAGACAAGCAGTTATTGCTGGAAACTGGAAAATGAACAATACCCGTATTGAAACAAAAGCACTTATCGAGGATTTAAAGCCTATTGCTGAAAAGGCTAATTGTGGAGTTGTGATTGGTGTTCCTTTTACAAATCTTGAAACAGCAGTAAATCTTACAGCTGGAACAAATATAAAGGTTGCAGCACAAAACTGTCACTTTGAGAAAAGTGGTGCTTTCACTGGTGAAACTTCAGCTGATATGCTTACTGAAATGGGCGTTGAATATGTTATTATCGGACATAGTGAGCGTAGACAATACTTTGCTGAAACAGATGTAACTGTTAATAAAAGAACAAAAGCTGGGCTTGAGGCTGGTTTAAAGGTTATTGTATGTGTGGGTGAATTGCTTGAGGAGAGAGAACAGGGCATAACAGAAGAAATTGTTGGGTTGCAGACAAAGGTTGCTTTGTTAGATATTACTGCTGAACAGATGAAAAATATTATTATCGCATATGAGCCAGTATGGGCAATTGGAACAGGAAAAACTGCTACTGCTGAACAGGCTAATGAGGTTTGTTCATTTATTCGTGGCACAGTAGAAAAGCTATATAGCAAGGCTGTTGCAGATGCGTTGACGGTTCAGTATGGTGGCTCTATGAATTCAGCAAATGCGTCAGAATTACTTGCACAACCAGATGTTGATGGTGGTTTAATTGGTGGAGCATCACTTAAAGCTGCTGATTTCGGCGTTATTTTGGCTGAGGCATCCAAGTAATAATACAAAAGGAGAATAGTTATGAATAAAAGACCTGTTGCATTAATTATTATGGACGGTTTTGGTTATAATGACAGCGAGTTTGGAAATGCAATAAAGGCAGCAAATACGCCAAACTTTGATAGATATTTAAAAGAATATCCTAATACACAAATCGGTGCAAGTGGAATGGACGTTGGCTTGCCAGATGGACAGATGGGAAATTCAGAGGTTGGGCATACAAATATAGGTGCAGGCAGAATTGTTTATCAGGAGCTTACAAGAATAACGAAGTCGATTGTTGATGGCGACTTTTTTACAAATGAAGCGATAATAGGTGTGATTGAAAACTGCAAGAAAAAGAATACGGCTCTTCATTGCATGGGATTGCTTTCTAATGGTGGCGTACATAGCCATAATACGCATCTTTATGGGATTTTAGAGGCTGCAAAAAAAGCTGGGCTTGCTAAGGTTTATGTTCATTGCTTTATGGATGGGCGTGACGTTCCTCCTATGAGTGGTGCTGGATTTATTGAGGAATTGCTTGAGAAAATGCAGGAAATCGGCGTTGGAGAGATTGCTACAATTTCGGGACGTTACTACGCTATGGATAGGGATAACCGTTGGGATAGAGTTGAAAAGGCTTATTCTGCTATGGTTAAGGCTGAGGGAAATTTCAATTCAAATCCTGTTGATGTAATGAAAAAGTCATACGCTGAAGATGTAACTGATGAGTTTATTATTCCTACT